>WGDP01000129.1 GCA_015493215.1 Bacteroidales bacterium
ATTGGAACCGGAGCCGTAGCTGATAAGGTTGTGGGAAAACCAATCTATTCAAACGGAATGCTGGTAAATGTAGGATTTAGATATCAATTTTAATTAATTTAAATTATGGAAAAACAACTTAACGAACAGGAAAGCCTCCGGATTATTCAGGAGATGATTGCAAAATCGAAAACAAACCTCGGCGAAAGCAGCTATTTTTATCTGTTGTGGGGCTGGCTGGTATTTATCTCCAGCTTATCGCACTTTATTTTACTGTCGGTTTCGTACAAACAACCTTACATATTTTGGCCGGTTGCCATGATATTAGGGGCTATTCTTTCGGTTATAAAGTCAAAAAAGCTGCATAAAGAGTCAAAAGCAAAAACTTATATCGAAACAGCCGTTATTCATTTATGGATCGGCTTTTCAATTTCGATGTTTATTGTTCTTATTGGTGCAACATTCGGTAAAATTAATTGGGTTACATCAAACAGTTTAATCATTGTGTTATACGGGCTTGGCACCTATGTTTCGGGTGGAATTTTAAAATTCAACCCGCTTAAAGCAGGCGCCATTGCAAGTTGGATTATTGCCATTATAAGTATGTTTTTACCGGGGCAATATAGCATGTTGGCCATTGCAACTGCCATTGTTGTTGCCTATTTATGGCCCGGTTATTTATTAAGGTCGAAAGAAAAAGCTCAACGCCATGTTTAAAGCGCTTAATCCGTTGTTGCATTCGCAGTTACGGCTGTCAATCATGTCGTTGTTAATCAGCCTTGAATCGGCCGAATTTACCTATCTGCTTGAGCAAACCGGTGCCACAAAGGGCAACCTGAGTGTTCAGTTAACCAAGCTCAAGGAAGCGGGATACATAACTGTTGAAAAGAGTTTTAAAAACAACTATCCGCTTACCACCTGTAAAATTACCCCGAAAGGGTTTGATGCATTTGAAAAATATGTGGAGGCACTGAAAGGATATATCGACAAGGAGAAGCCTTAGGGATTTTCGTTCAGGTTGCCCGCCTGACCGGACGGGCAGGCAAACCTGAACGAGCTTAAGGGGGAAAGCACAAACACAAGTCAAGCCCTCGGTGTTTAACAGGTATAAATACCGAGGGTTTGACTTTTTCCAATCCCAATATGCTCTTTCAGGTTTGTAACCTGCCCTTGTACGCTCTTTCAGGTTTGTAACCTGAAAGATAATTTGCTTAGGATCAATTCGTTCAGGTTGCAAACCTGAACGAGCTTTGAGTGAGATAATTCGTTCAGGTTACAAACCTGCACGAGCTTTGAGTGGTTACAAACCTGCACGAGCTTAAGGATTTGAACGAGCTTAAGGGGTTTGATCTGGCAGGTTTTCAAGTTGCTAATCATCATCGTCATCTTCACCGGCATACTTTTCAGGATAGGGCTTTTTAGGTTGCACCGATGACCAGATTATGCGGTTAAACAGATTGTCATCGCCGGCATCAATGCCTTTTAAGGCCATCTGCTCCGATTGCAGGGCATAGCGTTTTGCTTCGCCGCTGAGTGCCGACAAGGGCGGGTTCATTTCGTTGAGTGGAATTTGATTTTTTATCGCATGATAGGGTGTAAAATCAGCTTCCTCGCTAAAAACATCAAACATGGGGGTGGCGGTTGCATCCATGATGTTCATGGGCGGAAGGCCAAGTATTTGTTCAATGGTTCTAATCATGGAAGTTTGGTTGTAGTCGGTTGAAATAACTTTGCCGGTTTTAGTGTAAGGGCTTATAATCATGCTCACCGTCCTGTAGGCCGAAACATGATCCCATCCGCTTTGCGAATCGTCTTCGGTAACAAAAACCACGGTGTTTTTCCAGTATTTACTTCTCGAAAGGGCATCAATAATTTGTCCGAGGGCATAGTCGTTGTCGGCCACCATGGCTCGTGGTGTAGGGTGTTTTGAGGAGGTCCCGGCTGTATGGTCGTCCGGGAGGGCGATAATACTCAGGTCGGGCATCACATCCTCCTCCATTTTTTCCATGGTTTTCAGTTCGTAGATAAAAGCTTTGGCACGAAGCACATCGGGTATGTTATGGCTGTCGTATCCGGGATAGTTTGGCGACAATATTCCCCTTACCCTGTCGATGGTGGTTTTATTGGTAAATTCAAAGGGTTTGTTTTGTAAAAAACCGTTGTAAATATCAGTCCAGGTTTTTTTTCCTTTCCAAACAGGTTTGCAGGCTTCACCGTAAATGCGCACACTTTTGCCATGGTCGAGGGCGTTGTCCCACAAAAAACCGGTTTTAGGGTAGGCCATGGCATCGTACAAAACGTGGGTGTAACTTCTGAACCATGCCCGCACATTTTTTTCAATGTAATCGGTTACAATGGAAGCATCAGTCCACACATGGCCTTCCGAAGAGCATTTTCCCGAAGCCTTATAGTTGTCGAGCAGCACGTAGCTGTTTACCAATTTGTGTGCATTGGGGGTAACCTTTTTTCCGAATGTACACAGGTCTGCATCGCCGTTGGCCTTTTTAATGTCGCCCAAAATCTGATCGTAAGTCCGGTTTTCTTTTATAATGTAAACCACATGTTTAAATACCGATGGCTCTCCAATCCGTTGGGGAACAGGTACCGGTTTAACTCCCTTGCGGGGAAGCAGTTTAAGCAAAGCCAGACGGGTTTGTCGGTTGTTATCGATAACCGATTTGGTATAATCTTTCAGCTGATCGTTGCCGGGAACCGGAATGACCGAAACCGATGCCAGCATACGATGGGCGTTAAAAGCGCCGGCTGTAGATTTTATTGTATCGAAAGTACCTTTATAAAAAGTGTGAAATGCTTTGTTGTTTTCCTTTACGGTCAGCTTTGCGCCAACACCCTCAATGTTGGCCACATAAAGTGTTTGGTCGTTTAACAAACAGATACCTCCGGGATAGGCAGCCGTGGGAATAAAGCCCGTAACGCGGCTCTGTTTTAACTTTGAAGTTGAAACAATATCACTTCCCAATTGAACAACTGCCAGAGCGTTGTCCATTCCGTTGGCTACGTAAAGCGTACTGCCGTTTGAAGTAATGGCAAGCCCGTTGGGCGAATCGCCAAAGTAAGGATTGCTATTCTTGTTAAGCCTTACCGGAATTGTTTCGGCAACCTTATCGTTTTTGGTGTCGATAACGGTAATATTATCATCGTTTCCGTTGGCAACAAAAACATACGATTGCTGTGCGTTACAAACAATATCGTTGGGATGCAGCCCCGTTTTAATCTCTTTAATAATTGCTCCCGATTGAGGGTTTAAAACAGAAACCGAGCCGGAAGCCGCTGTACCGTAGCGGTCAACAAGTGCTTTTTCCCAGGGAATACCTGCCGTTACCGAATTTGGCTTTTGCCGGGTGGTTCCCGACCAGTTGGTAACATACAGTTTGTTGTTTGCAAAGCAGATGCCGTAGGGAGCAAGGCCAACGGGTTGTTTCCAGATTATATTTCCGGTTTCGAGACCTATTTTTACTACCTCATCATTGCCATTTAAAACAACATAAGCCACCGGTTTATCATTTTCTTTTTTAACAACTATTTCGTTGGGAATGGAGGCTCTTACCCCCTTCTTTGGCTGAAAGTTATACGTTTTAACCACCTCGGCTGTTTTTCCGTTCCATAAGGCTTTTAAAACATTGTTCCGTGTTCCCCAAAGGAGGTACTGCTTGTTGTTTTCAACAAACCATGTAATGCCCGAATAGGTATTCATTGCGTTGGACTTATCGTAACTTCGCAATACAAAACGATGGATGATTTTATTGGTGGCGGTGTTGATAAACACAATGCTGTAACGGCCTTCAACCGCTACCGTTTTTTTATCGGGCGATAAAGCCACATCGAGGGCGTGATTTTCCAACCCGGGGTCGCCAAAGAAAAGCTGTGTTCCGGCAGGGGTTAAAATTTTGTTGTAAGGCATGGTAAGCAAAGATCCTGATGAAAGGTTTTCCCGTGCATTGCTGCTTTCCTTATGGTTGCATCCGGCCAAAGCCAAAAGTGCTATGGCAACGGAAAAGAAAAATAATTTTTTCATGGTGTTAATGGTGAATATATGAATCGTAGCCGGCTACGGAAGTAGAATTTTTAATTTACCACTAAGTTTCTTGCTGACAACAATTCTTATGTTTACTACTATTTCGGCTAATATTATTTTATATTGTTCTGCTTAATATTTCTATCAATTCTGTATTTAAATATAAGATTTCTCTTCCTATTTTCTCTGATTTTAAAATCCCAATATCTTTAAGATTTTTCAAGTACCTTGAGGCTGCTTTTCGTTCAACTTTTAATTTTTCAACTACAAATTCAATTTTTGCATAAGGTTGTTCAAAAAGTAGTTCTATTAATTCCTTTCGATAAACTTTTGGGGCTTCTTCTTTAACCTTTTCAATTGTTACTTCTAATTGATTTTTTATTTGATTTATTTTTTCAATTGTATAATTAGCAGTTTCTTCAACTGCTTTAAGCATATATAAAATATACTCTTCCCATTGCCCTGTTTCATTTACCTGATTTAGATATTTATAATAATTTGATTTGTTTTTATTTATATATGAACTTAAATATAAGTTTGGGATATCAAGTAAATCGTTAATAATTAGATATAAAATATTCAATATTCTACCTGTTCTGCCATTACCATCATAAAAAGGGTGAATACTTTCAAATTGAGAATGTAATATTGCCAGGTTTATCAATGGATGTAAATCTGTTTGATTATTGTTAAAATGCTCTAAAAAGTTATTTAATAAATCTAAAATTTCATCCTTTTCCTGCGGTGGTGTATAAACAATCTCGCCTGTTTTGTCATTTTTCAAAACTGTTCCCGGCATTACTCTTATCCCTGCATTATTTTTAATAATTGTTTTTTGAATGGTTTCAAGGTCTTTTACTCTCAAAAAACCTTGATATCTTATCAGTTCAAATCCTGTAAAAATAGCTTTTCTGTAATTAATCACCTCCTTTACTTGTGGAGGTTGTTTACCCTGTGATGCAATTGCTTTATATAATTCATCTTGTGTAGTAATGATATTTTCAATTTCAGAACTGTCTTTTGCTTCTTGCAATACCACAGCATTAATCAACATTGATTGATTGGGGATTGTTTTTGCAATGCCTTTTAATTCGCCAAGAGATTGTGATGATTTACTCAACTGCCTTAGTATTTTGACGGTTTCAACCTTTTCTCTATCTGGTGGTAATTTTTTAAGTTTTTCTATATGTCCCATTTTATCCCATACCATTTAAATATGTCCCAAAACTACAAAAATAAGTACATAATACAAAATTGTGGTGCTTTTTAGCTTTTATTAAGCAGCGTCTAAACATAACTACCCCCCAATTATCACCAACAGGGTTTTAACAATTAAATAAACGCCAAAACCCATCAGCCCAAGACCGGCCACTCTGTTTACCCCCATTAAAAACCGGTCGTTTACAATCGATTTAATTTTATGCGAAATAAAAACTTTGGTCAGGTCGGTGGTAAAAATGGTTAATAAAGTGGCTGAGAAAAAAAGTATTAAACTGGTGGTATGTTCTTTAAATGGTGCGGCTACTCCCATAACAACCCCTGCCCAAAACAGCCAGATAAACGGGTTGGCAATGTTTAACAGAAACCCCTTAAAGGGATAGGTGGCCGGGTGCGGGTCTCTTATGTCAAGCTCCTTTTTTTCTTCGCTTGGCGTACGCATGGTTTTTTTCCGAAAGATGTAAATACCAAAAGAGATTAAAACAAACCCACCTATAAACCCCATTGCCTCAGAGTTTTCGATGTTTTTTAAGATACTGGTAGCTCCCAACAGGGTTAAAATAACCATCAGCGAATCGCTAAGAAATACGCCAAAGGCCATGAGTGCTCCACGCAAAAAACCGCGATAAAGTGCTGTTTGAATAATGGCAAAAAAGGCCGGGCCAAATCCAAAGAAAAAGCCAATGGACAACCCCAACAATATTCCCTTCAATATTACTATTCCCATTATTTATTGACCTTTACTTTGTTTACTACCGTGAACTCCAACTTTTCCCTGTCGGTAAACCGCACAATCAGCCCGGTAAAATAGCGCCATGCTCCCGAATTATTGGTCAAAAGTAAAATATATTTTTTGTTGTTGTCAATTTGAGCCAGTGTAATCGTGTTTTCCGCACTACTTTTGATTGCTTTTTTATCCGGCAACGCTGTACTATCGTATGGAAGAAACTCGTAAAACAGGCTGTTATCAACCAAAAGCCGGAAATTATTGGTTTTATGGTTACGTAATCCTACCAGCCCGGTATCGGTTAATAAAAAATCAGACTTATCACTTAATTTTTCAAAAGCAAAGCAATTTTTCAGGCATACCGGATATTTTACAGGATAATGATGTGTTAAAATACTGTCGATGTTGCCACCATAATAGGTTTTATAAAAATCCAGCCGGGAGGCTTTATTACTCTTTTCGTTGGTTTTATTTTCACCGCACCTTGCAAGGTAACGTTCGGCTGCAATCATATACGATTTAAGAAGAGCGCGCGAAGCGGGAATTGTTTTTCCTGTAATCTGTTGCCGGAGGTCTTTGGTGATGTAATATTTTACCTTTCCCGGCCAGGTAACATAGGTTTCGCCATTTAACGAACGATACCACCATCTAACATACATATCGCTGTAAGTATGGATGGGCACCTGCCGGCGAAACATGCTTACAAACTCCTTTGATTGGATGATGGTTGAAAACCGGTAATGCTCGCCAAAAGCTGTTATTTTTGCTCTGCGAAGAAGGTATTTTAACGTTTTATCCTGTAAAGCTGCTGCTTCAGCCAACGTGAACGTTTTTTCCTTTTCATGCTTTTTAAGGCAAACTGCCCGTTTTATAATATGGTTAAACAGTGCCACGTCAATAATTAAGATTCGATGGCAGCAATACCGGGAAGCTCTTTTCCTTCGATGTATTCGAGCATGGCACCTCCACCGGTTGACACATAACTAACTTTGTCCTGAAGGTTATATTTGTTAATGGCTGCCACTGAATCGCCTCCGCCAACAAGCGTGTAGGCACCCTTTTCGGTGGCTTTAACCAACGCCATGGCAACGGTTTTTGTTCCTTTGGCAAAATTCTCCATCTCGAAAACTCCCATGGGGCCGTTCCACAGTAAAGTGGCTGAGTTTTCAATGACTTCCGAAAAAGTTTTTTCTGTTTCCGGCCCTATATCAAGCCCCATCCAACCATCAGGAATTTTCGAAACCGGCACGGTTTGCGTGTTGGCATCGTTGGAAAATTTATCGGCAATAACAGTATCGGAAGGGAGGTAAATGGTTACCCCAAGCTCGTCGGCTTTTACCATAGCGGCCCGGGCGGTTTCAATCAGGTCGTCTTCAACCAGCGATGAGCCTGTTTTTCCTCCGAGGGCTTTGATAAAGGTAAACATCATTCCGCCGCCGATAATCAAATTATCAACTTTATCGAGCAGATGGTTGATGATTTCAATTTTGCCTGATACTTTTGCCCCGCCCAAAATGGCTGTCAGCGGGCTTTTTCCCTCTTTAACCACCTTGTTGATGCTTTTTATTTCGTTGGCCATCACATAGCCGAACATTTTATCGTTGGGAAAAAATTTAGCGATAACGGCTGTTGAAGCATGCGCTCTGTGTGCCGTTCCAAAAGCATCGTTAACATAAGCATCGGCAAGTTGCGAGAGCTTTTGGGCAAATGCTTCATCGCCTTTGGTTTCTTCCTTATAAAAACGTAGGTTTTCCAACAGCAACACCTCACCGGGCTTAAGGGCAGCAGCTTTCTCTTTGGCCTGATTGCCGATACAATCATCGGCAAACTGAACGGAAGTCCCCAGTTTTTCAGAAAGGTGACTAACAAGATGTTTTAGCGAAAATTTATCTTCGGGACCATTTTTCGGCCTTCCCAAATGCGACATCAAAATAACAGCACCTCCCTCTTTTCGTATTTTTTGAATGGTGGGAATGGCTGCGCGAATCCGGGTATCGTCGGTAATTTCAAATTTATCGTTTAAAGGCACGTTAAAGTCAACACGAATCAGGACTTTTTTACCGTGAAAATTATAATTATCAATTGTTTTCATGAAGCTGTGTTTTTAATATTATTTGAGACAAAGGTACAAAATAGCCTGCTACTTTTTTAAAGGGATAATAAAATATTTGATTGCCTGACGGGTAAAAAAACCGGCTAATTCCCATTTTGATATGCAATAGTATATATTTGGGAATCCCGTTAGGATAAAACCTGCCTGCATTTTAATTTTAATAGTACACTGATTGGACTAATAGAACTGATTGTTTTGATTAGAGGGAGAAAATCATTTAAATCACAAAAGTCATAACTATCAGTGTCCTATTTAGTTTGATAAAACCTTGTGCACATTATTATCGTAAAAAGCTTAAGAGTTCATAGTAAACCCCCAATTTTGCTATCACCTGTTTCAATCGTTTGCAATTACTTATTCACAAAACATTGTAAATAAATAACTATTCGGCATGTGTTTTGCCTTGCTATTTTCAATTTTTTTGTTGAATATGAAATCTATGTTACGATTTTTTCTCGGAGTATTTTTCGGGCTTATAATATTTACTGCATCAGCACAAACCTTTCACGATATTCAGGCAGGGTTAACTGGTGTGGCCGAGAGCTCGTGCAATTGGATTGACTACGACGACGACGGTGATTTGGATGTGATGGTTACCGGCGACTTTTATGCCAACAACGGCCATTATATTAAAACAAAGTTATATCAAAACCTGAGGCACGACAAGTTTAAAGCGGTTTATTCGCCTGTTGTAGATGTTTTTCGTGGTGATTTTTCGTGGACGGATGAAAATTTGGATGGCAAACCCGATTTGTTTGTGGTTGGACAAAATACTTCGGGCAAATACGTTGCAAAACTGTATAAAAACAATAATCGTACTCAAAACTTTATTCCGTTATACACCGGTGTACCCGGCGTGGTTGACGGCAGTGTGGAATGGGGCGATTTTGATGGCGACGGCGATAAAGATTTACTGATTACCGGTGAAACAACAAAAGGACTAATAAGTGCCATTTATAAAAACAACAGAAACAATAACTTTGTAAAAGTTAATAGTGGATTTCCGGGACTTCATTATGGTACGGGCAAGTTTGCCGACTACGACCTTGATGGTGATTTGGATGTAATTTTAAGCGGCAGCGACAGCTCCGGACGGGTTGTTACCGAAATTTACAAAAACCAAAACGGTAAGTTTGTTAAAACCAATATGGGTATTGTGCCGTTGCAGATGAGCGACATTGCCTGGGGTGATTACGACAATGACGGCGATGAAGATTTTGTTATAAATGGTGAAACGCAGGATGGCAGGTTTCAAACCCGGTTGTACAATAACGTTGACGGACACACCTTTAACCCTGTGTTTACCGATTTTGTTGCTACCCGTTCAGGTTCGGTTGACTGGGGTGATTTTGACCATGATGGCGACCTCGACCTGCTTATAACCGGGGAATCGTACAACGGCCCTGTTTCAAAAATTTATCGCAACGACCGAAAAGACCTTTTTACCAATATTCATGCTCAACTGATAGGCCTTTATCTGAGTGACGGCCATTTTGGCGACTACGATAACGATGGCGACCTGGATGTGGTTGTTTCAGGCATGTCGTACGACTATCGTTTTGTTACTAAAATTTATCGCAACGATCCGGTAAGAAATAAAAAACCGTCAGCCAAAAAAGAGAACATTTCCAGCATTTACGACAGTAAATATTACAACTACGAACGTGCCGACAGAGTTTGGTATTTTGTTTACTCTTCAGGCTATTTCGATATGGACGGCGATGGTAAAAAAGAGTATAACGCCTTTGTAAGTACCATTAAAAAGCCGGTTAAACAATATGAAATGGAACAGGCTTTCAGAGCGTACATTATCAAGCACTATCCCCAATGGCCCATTATTGATCAGGGTAATATCATTCAAAACGGCTTTGTAAAATTAACAGAAGCTAAAGCGTCAAGAAAAACCATTGTCGATGCCTATAAGGGCAAAGGATTTCATGTTTATACGGTTGACTGGTAGCAGCCAGTATTATTTTTTCTCACACAATTCCGTTAAAACGCCAAAGGTAGATTTGGGGTGCAAAAAAGCAATATTCAACCCCTCGGCACCCGGCCTGGGAATCTTGTCGATAAGGCGGACTCCTTTATCTGAAACTTCCTGCAACGCTTTTTCAACACCCTCCACAGCAAAAGCAAGATGATGGATGCCTTCGCCTCGTTTTTCAATAAATTTTGCTACCGGGCTGTTGGCATCTGTGGGTTCCAACAACTCCAGTTTGGTTTGCCCGACCTTAAAAAAAGCCGTTTTTACTTTTTGGTCAGCCACCTCTTCGATGGCATAACATTTTAATCCTAAAATGGTTTCGTAATAGGGAATGGCTTCATCAAGGTTTTTAACAGCAATTCCAATGTGTTCGATATGGGTAAGGTTCATTTTATTATTTGTTTTTACTTTCAGGTTTCAACTCCAAAACAGAACCGTTTTTAACTTTATCGACATCGCTGACAAGGGTACGGTATTTGCCTGTAACAAACATGGTAGCCTGATCGGCATAATGCGGACTCATTACGTTGCCCGACTGTCCGGTAGGAATAATGGTCAGCTTAGTTGTCGGATTTTTCATGTCGATTAAAAAGCGCAAGGCAGGGCCTGACTTAACAGGGTAAACTCCTGACACATTGTAGTTAAAGGCTTCCTTGTCAACAACTTCGTTGGTGCCCCCAACTTCAAACGGGCCTACGTTAAACACTTTGTCAAACGGCTCCTTACGGCCAATGGGGTGGATATGTGTTAAAACATGTACCGACCCCCACCGCCATTTGGATACATCATCGCCAAGCTGTTGCTGCAACGAGGTAATGGCCTCATCAAGCCCCATTCTGAAAGCTTCTTTGCGGGTCTCTTTTTCGGGGGTGTTAATGTTGTCCCACCATATACAATCGGGATTGGTAAACAGCCGCTCAATGGAAGAACGAACCAGATTGGAACTTACCGACTTTTTAAAGCTTTTTTCACCCAATTCATCAGCCATAGCCTGTTCCAACACATAGTAAAGCATTTTTGTGTAAATGGTAACGCCAATATTATCGACATCCGATTTGCCGTCCCAGTTTTGCAATGCTTTAACAGCTTGTGCATAAACCGCGTTTTTACTTGAAAATTTTGATGCCCCCACCTGATTAAGCACCAGTTTTGCAATCATGGCATCGCGTTGCGAATAGTTATCAAGCTGAATTTTTTCCATCTCCTCACGGCTCCATTTGTTTTGCGAGTTTAACAACTGTTTTGCCCTGCTTGCGCGATAGCCAGGCGAATAATATCCGGGATAAGTTTCACCATCCACTGCCGGTGGCTGATTGTTAGAGGTTTCCAGCATGCCATCTTCCGGGTTTTCCGATTGCGGATTTAATTCAAAAGGATAAAACCCCAGCACCTCATCCTTCCCCGAGGCGCCATCAAGTATGGTTGAAGGGTTAACATAGGGCTGGCGTTTGGGCAATCTTCCCGAAGCCCACCAGGCAATATTGTCGTCAGTATCGGCATACACCACGTTTAGTCCTAGCAAATCAATTAGCGAGCATCCTTTTTTAAAGGTGTCCATATCCTGTGCGTTGTTAATGTAGTACAGCGCCTGTATTACCGTACCATCCAGGTGATGCAATGCCCACCATAATGTTACGGGTTGTTTGTCGGTTGGAACCATGTTGGGATAGGCTTCATTCATCACCGGCCCGTGGCGGGTAAACTTAATGTTATATACAACATCCTTGTCGCTTTTTACCTTTATAATTTCTTTATCGGTTTTCATCTTCTGCCAGTGGTCGTTTTCCCAAACCTCATTGCTATTGTCAGGGTTTAACCGCTCTTTGTACAAATCCATGTTGTCGTATGGAAAGATGGTTACGCCCCAGGCATGTTGTCCGGTGTTACCTACCACGGCATAAGGTACTCCTGCAAGATAATATCCCGAAATCATTTGTCCGGGAAAATGTAAAACAGCTTCGTACCAAACTGCCGGCTGCGCATAGGCAATGTGGGTGTCGTTGGCCAAAATGGGATGGCCTGACTTTGAGCGATCTTTACTGACAACCCAGTTATTAGATCCCTCCCAAATGGGAATGGGAATGTATTCCTGAAACTCTTTAAAGTTTGGAAACAGCTCCGAAACCGGGTCAGGTTGTTTGTGCATGGTAGCAACGGATGCCGAATCGAGGTTAAAAAGTTTTAAATATTTTTCGCCCAGTCGCTGTTTGACTTCCGAAACAGCAGGGTCTTGTGTTAGGGCTGAGGTAAAGGTAAAAGCCATATAACCGATGGTAGCATACACATCCTGCACCGTAAAATGCTCCGGTTTAAAATCCATCAGCGTAAATTCAATGGGCAAGTCGCCTTTATCAACAAAAGCATTAACACCTTCAAGGTATGCTCTGGTATCTTTTTGCCACTGCTTGTCGTTGGTTTTAAAAAACAGGTTGGTTGCCTTGTTTGCCATTTTGTAAAACTGCAAATTACGCAGTTTTTTATCGGTGGCAACCAGGCTTTTTCCTAATATTTCAGAGAGTGTTCCTCCGGCAACCCTTCTAATCATTTCCATCTGAAAGAGCCTGTCCTGGGCATGAACATAACCAAGGGCAAGGTAAGCATCATGTGCATCGTTTGCCTCAATGTGCGGAACACCGTATTCATCAAAAGTAACTTTTACCGGGTGGTGAAGCCCTTTTATGTTGACATTACCCAAATAGTCGGGTGCTGTGCTTTTAAGCCACAAATAAACGCCGCCTGCAACCACCACTACTAATATGATTACGGCAATAATAAAACGTTTCAGGAATTTCATAACAATGGTTTTAAGATTAAAAATCAAAGATATAAACTATTTCCATTCGACAATAGTACCTCTCGATTTATCAAGATAGTGTTTGGGAACGGATGATGAGATTGCCTCAGCCAGCTTTTCAATAATTGTTGTTTTAGCAAAACGACGGGTAAAAACCAACGCCACCTCTCTAAGCGGAACCATATTGGTAAAATGGCGAATCTGATTTTTCCGGCTCTGTGGAATTACCTCTTCGGCCAGTTCCGGAATAAGAGTGTATCCTCCCTCTTTGTCAATGATGCGCATTAGAGTTTCAAGCGAGCCGCCTTCAAATTCAAAGGGCAGGTCATCGCTTTCCAAGTCGTGCAGGTCACAAAGGTTTACCACCTGATGGCGAAAACAGTGCCCGTCGTTTAACAACCAAATTTCGGAAGTGGCAATATCGCCAACCTGAATCACCGGCTTTTTTACCAGAGGATGATTTTTGTTGGAGTAGATAAGCATCTCCTCATAAAACAAAGGCTTTTCGATAATCTGCTTTTCGTGAAGCGGAGTTACAAGAATACCCACATCCAGCAAATCTTTTTCAAGGTTTTCCACAATCTTTTCCGTTACCTGCTCTTCTATTTTTAATTTGACATTGGGATGAGCACGTTTAAAGTTGCCGGTAAACAAAGGTAAAAGATAAGGTGCTATGGTGGGAATAACGGCAATACGAAGTTCGCCGCTAACTTCACCCTTTACATCTTTTACAATCTGATCAATTTTTTTGGCTTCCTGAAGTACAATCCGGGCCTGCTCAATCACTTTTTTTCCCTGGTCGGTAGGAATGACGGGCTGTTTGGTTCGGTCGAAAATAACTATGTCGAGTTGTTCTTCCAATTTTTTAATCTGCATACTCAGGGTGGGTTGCGTTACAAAACATTTGTCGGCAGCAGTGGCAAAATGGCGGTAAGTATCCACCGCCACGATGTATTCAAGTTGAATGAGGGTAATCATGGCTTGATTGTTTTAATTTAATACATTGCAAATATAGACAATATCTATTACATCATAAATATTATTGATTTGACTTATGATGTTATTGGGTGTATTTTTGCCTCATCAAATAAATTAAAAACCATTTAAAAATTTTAATCATGGAACAAGAATTAAACAACACAGTAAATCAAATGCCACGCATCGGCGATATCGCTCCCGATTTTGAGGCTGTAACAACCAAAGGAAACATTAAATTATCGGAATACGCCAAAGACAAATGGATTGTCCTGTTTTCGCATCCTGCTGATTTTACGCCGGTATGTACTACCGAAATGAGCGGTTTTGCACAACGTAAACCGGAGTTTGACGCTTTAAACACCGAGTTAATCGGGTTGAGCATCGACAGTATTCATGCACACCTTGCATGGGTAAACAATGTACGCGAAAACACCGGTGTTTATTTTGATTTTCCCATCATAGCCGACATCGACATGAAGGTGTCGAAACTTTACGGCATGCTGCAACCCAACGAAAGTGAAACGGCTGCCGTAAGAGCTGTATTTTTTATCGACCCGAACAAAAAAATCAGACTGGTAATGTATTACCCGTTGAATGTTGGCCGTAACATGGACGAAATTTTACGTTCGCTGAAAGCGCTTCAGGTTTCCGACAAAAACGGCGTAGCCCTTCCGCTTAACTGGGTTGAGGGTGAAAAAGTGATTGTACCTCCGCCAAAGAATTTGGAAGAGATGCAGGAACGCATTGACGGCGACTACGAAGAAAAAGTTGACTTTTATCTCGTAAAGAAAAGTTTGTAAGCAAAATATTTTTCATACGCTTGAAAGCCATTTGGAGCAATCTGGATGGCTTTTTTTGGTAAAATAATTTATTAAAAATATTGTAATTAGTAATTAATCAGGCTAATAAAATAATTTTTATCCTTCTTAATTTGTAAAAAAACTCAAAATATTGTACATTCGTAATCTTATTCTACAATTCATCTGTCATGAAAAATTATATTTTTACCTTACTTTTGCTCTTGAGTGCAATGACATCTACATCGCAAAACATCATTCCTTTAACCAGCACTGTTTCTTTTGTTACAAGCCGGCAAAATGTTGACGTTTCTCAAACTCTGTTAATGTTGTGAAAAACTCTCCTGACGGCAAAAGGATAAATATTAAAATGTTCGACCTCAAAGGGGATAATGCAACTACCTCGTTTTACCGTTTTGATAAACGTTCTTCATCCGGAAATGATTTTAGTTTTACTGCTCTTGAAAGTAATTTAAACGTGCCATCAAACGATAAGGATTTTTCAACCGATGACACACTGTTTTTTAAGTTGGATGATGTTTACGGTTGGGGATTTTTCCAAACAATATACCTAGCCAGGCCCGACAACCCGGCCGGAGTGTACATGGCAACGTGGTTAAATGATACAGTTGGATACTTTACGGGTGTTACCGATACTTTCGATATTATAAGCATTATGCCTAAAAACGATGATATTTTCATCATTTTTGACTACAATTATAATTTTTATCAAACCGATACCTTATACATTTCTTCATCGCAGGCACCACATCCAATAACCATGAATCCTGTTAGTGAAAACGGGCAATCAATTAATAATCTGGCAGGCACATCATCTTCAAAAATGTTACTTAGAGTTATAAACAACAATGGAAGCCAGTTTTTTTCATCATGGAATATGCTATACACAACGCATTATTATGTTTCCGATTATTATCTCGGACTGGAAAGGCTCTATTTTGCTTCATCACATGAATGTCATGATTTTAATGATTATCCCGGTTATATGATTGAATATCCTTTACTTGACTCAATTGTTGATTCGGTATATTTTACCAACCCGCCAGATAGTCTTGTTAATGTGGTAACAAACTTTTCGTATTATCATAAAAGAGATTACGATAATATTGGATTTGCATCATTGATTAAATATTTTAATGCCGACGGCAGTATCGGATACGCAGGTGATTTAACCTATTCTCAGGCATATAGATTTCCGTATTGGGAATCCAGCATGCATCTTTATAAACAAAATTTCAGTGATTTTAGATTTTATTATCAGCATTATATAGATTATACGGTGCAAGGAGAGAAAAAATATTACATTGCATCGCCCGAGTATGAGCAATACAATGATTCGCTTACAGCCACATTAAAAATAGCTCCCAATGGTGATGCCCATTATTTTGCCAATTACGATACGCTATTTTTTGGAAAAGGATTGGTTTATTATTGGAATATCTGGACAAATACCAATGGCGTTATTCATGTTACTGCCGAAAAAATGGGTATGTGGGGCAATTGGATATATCCCAACGACAAAGAAGACAGCTATGTATTGAAAGACAGTAACAACGATGTAATTGCAACGGGTTCGGGGCTTGAGGTTTATGAAGGAGGATTGTCGTCACAACGATACACACTAACGCAAAAGCATAACTTTACCCATTTTAACGGATATACAGGAACTTCCATTGTAACCTCACATCTTGATTTAAATTATACCGATCATACACCACCGGCTGTAAGCAATGTTTACTTTGTAAATGACAGCAACACCATGAAATATCAGTTTTATGATGATGAGAGCATAATTCTCAAATTTACTGCAGCTGATTTTATTGCATATAACAGCTATCATGATGGAATAGGATATCCGGATTTTCCCGATTCGCTAACAACTGTTTGGATAAAAAAAAGAGAAGATGATAAATGGCAGCAGGTTGAAGTACAGAAAACATACTCTGATTCTGTTGTAGGATCTGTTTTCCGGTCTGATCTTACAAATTACATAGGCATTGATTCGGCACTTTACGACATTAAAATCAAAGTGATTGATTTCAATGGCAATGATGCAGTTTATCTGTTTCGTCCTGCTTTTGTATATGGCGCTTTTACACTTGGTACCAATGATAAACCTGAAAGTAAAAATACAGTTGACTATGTTGTTTTTACACCCAATCCCGTTTCAAAAAATCTTCATGTTTTAATTGATAAGGAAGACACTTATCATTACATTATTTATTCACAGGAAGGTATAAGCGTACAAAAGGGAAAGATTATAAACAAAACTGTAAATGTGTCATCGTTGCCATCAGGGGTTTATGTTATGGTTATGTTTGAGGGAAACAAAAAAGTTGCAGTCGGAAAATTTATAAAAAGCCAACTTAACTAAGGAAGCTCATTCTGTTGGTTACAACCTTAACTTTGATTTGTTTTTCATATATTACTAACACCAAATCGACCTGTTTCCACTTGCGGGAAAGCCAATAGCACACCATCTTTGAACTTTAAAACACTTGATATAATCCGTTATTTTTTTTCATAATAGCTCAGCGGCCTGAGTACCTTGTCAAAGGTGTAATACTGCATCAACACAAAATCCTGCCCGTTATTTATGGAGCCGTAAAAACGGTCTAAATCAACCGGAACAAGTTGTTCGTATGCTTTTGTAACGGCATCCGGAAGTTTGTTTTTGTTAAACATAATTACCCGTGTGGTATCGTTTTTTACATCCACCAGAGTAACCTTATAAATGGGTTTGGTGTGTAAAATAGAATCGATTCGTTGGGGAGGCAAAATGGCATTCAGCCTTGATTCGTAGCGTAAATCTTTAAACGAAGTTAAAAAGTTGAGCAGTTTCAGTGTATCATAGTCGGAAACAGTGGTGCCGTCGGCAAGGCGGGTAATGTTGTAATTTCCCATGGCATCAATTACCTTAACGTTGAAACTTTCGTTTGGCTTTTTGTTGTTAATAATTTCCACCGATTTGATATCCGACAGGTTTTTATTAAAAACAACATGGCTTTTCCAATCGTCGAGTTTGGGCGAAAAGCGCACCGAAACAAATCCTCTAAACCCCGGAATATAAACAATGTAAGGATTTTCAGCTCCTTCCATAAGCATATATGTGCCAAGGTTATTTTGGGTTACATCGCCCACAAAAAACACTTTGGTTCGCTTTTCATGGTAAAAAAGCTTTACCTTGTTAAACAGGTTGATACGGGGCACATACTGATAAATTTCAACTTTAACCGATGAGCCGGCCAGCCGTTTAACCACATTGTTTCGGCTGGCTTTTGAAACAGGTGCTTTTACCTTTATTTTTTTGATGGTTTCAAGCAAAAAGTCAACCGACCGCTTATTTACAGGAAATTTTTTATTCAATAACCAGCCGTGTTGAGTACGTTTAAGCAGCACCTCGTTTACACCGTTATCGGCCATAAAAATTTTGGTAACAGAAGCGGTATCCCGTACCGAGAAATTGGAATCCTTATCGTTTAACGTACTGGTACTGTTGTTGTTTACAGCTATAAATACCGCTATCAAGGCAATCAAAACAACGATGAGCCTGGTTTTTTTCTTTTTTAACATAAGCTATTTTGCATATTTTTTCCTGCGAAGCCAAACAAGCAATAAGCCGGCTAAGATAACCACTAAAACGGGAACAACCACATTTATTATTTGAATTAACAACCGGTTGTTGTTGATAAGGGTGGTATTAAGCAATCGGAGTTTTACCTCTTTTGAGCGCACTGAAATCAGCGATGCTCCGTCAGTCAGGTAGTTGATGGCGTTTAGCAAAAACTCTTTGTTACCAAAGGTTTCTTTGGTAAACTGATCGTATCCCAACGGCAGCGGATACCCTCCAGGAATTTTAAACTGGTTACGAATTACATCGCCATCCGAAATCACAATCATGGCTGTTTTGGTACTGTGGTCTTTAAACCCAATCTCTTTTGCTTCCATCAGCGACGGCGGAATACGGTTGTTATAAAAGGAGGTAAATGTGCCTTCCAACAGTACTGCCAGTGCTTTGGGAGGGCCTTTGTAAAGTGCTTCGTTGGGTTTTTTGCGCAGCATTGAAAGCGATATTACCGCCGGCATGGTTACCGTTCGCGAATAGTCGGAGCTTTGCAGCAACACCGTTTTTTTTACTCCCTTCACCCTGTTTGTATCGAGGCTGCTGACAAACTGCGTTTTGATGGCATTCAAGTTTCTGACAATGGGGTGTTGCGACAGCGGTGTTATCAGCGGAAAATAATACCAAGGGAAAAAACTAATCTGCGGCTGGTTACCCATCATGCCTGTTTTAAGCGGAATGGGCAGCGCGTTTAAATCCATTATCAAATCTTTGTTTAGCCGTACCCCGTAGCTAAACAGCTGATCCTGTAGTCGCAGGTTGGCATCAATGGCCACCGTTGACGGCGAGTTTTTAATGCTGTCCATCGAAGCAATTACCGGGTCAATCAACCATAAAATTTTACCACCGTACATTAAATACTGGTCGATAATAAACTTATCCTTTTCCGAAAAAGCGGAATCGGGTTTGGCAATGATGATGGCTTTATATTTTGGAACAATTTTGTAATCGTTGTGAACCGAGTCTGTCAGATATCGTTTGGTTAAGGCGTTGATATTTTCGTTAATGGCCACTCTTTCCACAGCGTAATCCTGCTTAAGAGTTTGGGTAATATCCCACACCTCTTTTTCGTTTAGTTCGCCCTGGCCTTCAATAAAAGCAATGTGTGGTTTTTTCTTTCGGGTAATACGCTGTATGGCATTGATTAACTTAAATTCAAGGTTTTCGATGGAGTGATTCAGCACTGCTTCGGGAGGCACATTTATTTGAGCGTCCAACAGCTCAATGGGGATTTCCTTTTGGCGATAGGTAACAATGGCACCCGGAAAAATTACCTTTTGTTCCATGCCGTTTTTTGTGTTAACCTGTAGGTTGGTGGGCTGCAACCCCTGCTCCATCAGCAATTTATAAGTGTCATTGCGTTCTTTGGCATCTTCGCTTTCCGACGGGTTTATAAATTCATACTGGATGTTTTTGTTGTATGCCCTGAACTCATCCAGCAGCTCTTTGGTTTCGCGCCTAAGTCGTTTAAACCCTGCGGGGAAATCGCCATCAAGGTAAACCCTGAAAAAAACAATATCATTCAAATTGGCAAGAATGTTTTTGGTTGACTGCGACAGCGTATAACGTTTTTCTCCGGTAAGGTCGAACCGCGTAAACCAAACCGAGCCTGCCATTTGGGCAACCACAATAATTGCAATTACCAACAACAGTTGAAGCTGGTTTTGCCGTCTGATATTTTTGTTGTTTTTACCCATTGCCTACCATTTTCTAACTGAGAGTGAAAACTTTGTTAAAAATAAAAACAGGCCGATTACACTGAAAAAATAGATCAGGTCGCGCGTATCAACCACCCCGCGGCTGATGGAGCTGTAATGATCGGAAATACCCAGCGATTTAATAAAAAGGTCGATGTTGCCAAACCATTCCAACGAGTAAATAAATTCAAACCCGAGGTACATAAAAGCACTGATAATAACTGCCAGCACAAACGAAACCACCGGGTTGTCGGAAACTGCGGAAGCAAAAATGCCGATGGATGCAAAAACAGCCCCCAACAAAAACAGTCCGATAAACGAACCCCAAAAGCCTCCCGAGTCGATGTTTCCGGGCGGAATACCCAGTTTATAAACGGTAACGTAATAAATTAATGTGGGAATTAACGAAAACAAAACCAGCACAATGGCCGCAAGGTATTTAGCCCAAATAATTTGAAAGTCGGACAGCGGACGGGTAAACAACAGTTCGATGGTGCCACTTTTGCGCTCATCGGCAAACAGGCGCATGGTTACCGCAGGCACCAAGAACAAAAACACAAACGGCCCAATGATAAACAGCCCGTCAAGATTGGCATAACCGTAATCTAAAATATTTGATTCGGAAGGGATTACCCACAAAAACAGCCCTGTAATGGCAAGAAATATAATAATAACTATATAACCTGTCAGCGAACTTAAAAAACTACGTATCTCCTTAAGAAATAATGCCCACATTCCCGTTTGTTTTTTTGGAAAAGCAAAAATAAGAACTTTTGCCTGTAATGGCGTTAAAAGGTGTTAAGATGTGGTGTTATTGTGTAAGGTGCCTCCAATGAGTTGCTCATCATAACCTAAGCTCCCTAAGCTCTTTCGGGTTTGCAACCCGAAAGAAAAGTAATCTAAGCTCTTTCGGGCTTGTAACCCGAAAGAAAAGTAATATCAAGTCATTCGGGTTTGCCCGCCCGTGTCGAAGCACATTCGGACGGGTAAACCCGAACGAGCGTATTGACTTAACACAAGATTTTTTCATCCGGAACCCTTCTCTTCAAAATTCCTTTAGAATCAGGTTTTATACTTGCAGCATTATTGTAAACCTAAAATTTTAAAGCAATGAAAAAATTAATGATTTTAATGGTGTTTATCAGCACTATGGCATTTACTGCCTGCGGACAAAAAGAGCATGTACCTGCAAACGTAAAAACAGCCTTCTCTCAAAAATTTCCTGACGCAAAAAAGGTAAACTGGGACAAAGAAAATGCCCATGAGTGGGAAGCAGAATTTAAAATGAACGGCAAAGCGTACTCAGCCAACTTCGCCACTGATGGTACCTGGAAAGAGACCGAATACAGAGTAAAAAGTTCCGAGCTTCCTGCAGCTGTGAAGTCAACTTTGAAAAGTGAATTCAAAGGATACGACCTTGAAAAAGCTGAAGTATCGGAAACGCCCGAAGGAAAAGTTTTTGAAATGAAAATTGAAAACGACGACCACGACATGGAAGTGGTAATGGACGGCAATGGTAAAGTGCTGAAAAAAGAATCGAAAAAGGAGAATGATGAAGAGGGTGACAATGAGAATGACGAAGAAGGTGACAACGATTAACAAAAAACGGGCTTTGTGTTTACAGCGCAAAGCCCTTTTTTAATAAACTTACATTTTGCTATACATAACCAAACCTTTTTAATCGTTGTTTATCTTATTACTACAAATAAAAAGATAAAAAAAGATGAGACAAGTATCACACTACAGCATGCCCTTTAGTGGCAATATTACCAAACGCATATACAATTCAGGTATTAGCATGCAGGCAATTGAAAAGTGGAACAGCTTGCAGGTTACCATTGATTTAGCACTATGTAGAACAGAAAAAAATGCCATCGACACGTTGCTTTATATAAGCAGGGAATTTGCTGACCATCGAAAATATCATTTTACAAATTTTAATGATGATGACAGAATACGGCAAATTAATATTGATAATTTTACCCAACGCGTTGAATTTGTTAAAAAAGGAATATTGATGAATTTTATCCTCGGGCAAAAACAGGGTATCTATCGGAATGATATAAGCCCGGAGCTGGTTAGCAGAGCTTACGCCAAACGAATGATGGATTTACACAACACCAAAATCTTTCCATCGCAAAGACTTACATATCAAATAATTTACAAAATAATGTTTGAAGACTTTATAAAAAGTATTTGCACCGAAAAAGGGTTAAAATATTATAATAATATTATTAAAAGCAAGGAAAATAATTGAAACGTTTACCCTGATAAACCTTTTCGGCTTTGCTGTGCCAGGCTTTATATTAATGAAAAGCTAAAGATATTTTTAAATAATTTCAAACCCATAAAATTTAGCAACATGAAAACTGTTCTTTTAATTATTTTACCGTTCTTTTTAGGTGCTGCAGCCTGTGCACAATCAATTATTAAAGGGCCTTATTTGTTATACCCCAACAGCAATACAGCCATGACGGTGATGTGGCAAACTGATACGCAGGCCAATTCAACCTTTTATTGGGGAACCACTCAAAGCTACGGGAATTCAACTCCCGTTTCCGAATTTGGCAACGACCATCAGTTTAAATATACGCTTCAGGGTTTGATTCCCGCGCAAAAATATTATTACAAGGTTGAGGTTGGCAGCATGATAAAAACCGGTAGCTTTATAACTGCGCCAAATGCCAATAAACAAAACCTGACCTTTTATATTTATGGCGACACAAGGGCACATCCCGAAGTACAAAACAATGTAACAGGCCGAATTTTAACCGAAATAAACAACAACCCCTCTTCTCAAACTTTTTGCCTTATTACAGGCGATTGTGTTACACACGGACGAACCGAAAACGATTGGCAAAATCAGTTTTTTAATGCCGCCTATTCAAATAACGAATCTTTAAAATCTAAAATTCCTTACATTTTGGCTCGTGGTAATCACGAAAATTATAACACAAATTATAATAGTGGCTATGCTTCAATATTTTACAAATATTGGCCATACAATTTTGCAAGCAATTCAACCAACGGCGACGATATGTATTACAGCTTTGATTACGGCCCTGTTCATATTGCTGTTGTTGACCAATACGATAATGGAAGCTATAGTCCTGCCAAACTAAGTTCCGTTCAATTAAACTGGTTGCAAAACGACCTTGCTTTTTCTAACAAAACATGGAAATTTATATTATTGCACGAACCCGGCTGGTCAGCAAAATACACCTCAAGAGAACATGGCAACAATATCGATGTACAAAACAACATACAACCGCTTTGCATGCAGTATGATGTAAAAGCCGTATTTGGCGGGCACAATCATTATTACGCACATTGTAAGGTAGATAGCGTAAATCATTTTACCCTTGGCGGTGGTGGTGCACCTTTATATAATCCGTCGCATACTTCCGGGGGCGTTATTGTTTATGCCGAAGCAACCTATCATTTTATGAAAGTTCAAATAACGGGGGATACCGCTGTTTTAACTGCAATTAAACCTGATGGCAGCATTATTGAAACAACCAATTTGCATATACCCACCTCCGGTTTAAATGAAAATATTGCTGATAAAATTAAAGTCTATCCCAATCCGTCTGACGGTATTATTAACATACAATTTTCCGGATTTTCAAATGCTGATTTGCATCTTTATGATATGTCGGGGCGTGAAGTTTTAAGTAAAAAAATTACCTCAAATACCAATAAAATTAACCTGAGTAATTTTAATAAAGGCGTTTATGTTATAGCTGTTAGTGCTGATAATCAGATTATCCGGAAGAAGATAGTTTTAAAATAAGAGACACGGGATTGTAATAAAATACAAGTGTTTTTTAATTCCTTTGATGTTAGTGATAAATCGTATTATATGAGTGAAAATCCAAATATGGAAAAAACAAACAAAGTTGCTGAAATAACATTAATTTTTTGGTTAATGAAAATTGTGGCAACAACTTTGGGAGAAACTTTTGGAGATTATTTATCAATGACTTTGAATCTTGGTTATTTAACCGGGATTATTGTAACGCTTGCTTTCTTTTTAGTTGTGCTTTTTATTCAGCTGCAAACCAAAAAGTATATTCCTGTTTTTTACTGGTTGGTAATTGTAGCAACAACAACATTGGGAACTGAAATATCAGACTTTCTCGACAGGAGTTTACATTTGGGATATACTTTGGGAAGTTTGGTTCTGTTTTCCGGATTGATATCAGTTTTAACCCTTTGGAACAGAAAATTTAAGTCTTTAAGCGTTTATCCTATTTTTGATAAAAACAAAGAAACTTATTATTGGATTGCAATTTTATTTTCCAACAGCTTAGGTACCGCATTTGGAGACTTTTTGAGCGACGTAGTTGGCTTGAGTTATCTTGTTGGAGCAATGGTTACTGCCGGAATAATAATAGTGGTTGTTTTACTACACTATTACACAAAAATAAATCAGATCGTATTATTTTGGATAGCATTTGTTTTTACCCGACCCTTTGGTGCAACGTTTGGCGACTTTTTAACAAAACCACTTTCAAAAGGAGGATTAGAACTTGGGACGTTATTTTCAACATTAGTGTCAGTTGGGATTTTAGCCATTTTTATTATCATTTCACACAGAAAAAATAATACTGCAACTATTAAATTAACTAATATGGGTTAAAAACCTACCATAATAGTTTATAAAGCAAACTCCACACATCATCTATAGATAATTGAAGAAATAGAGCTTTTGTCAATCTTTTCTAATTGACGATGAAACTTTATATTTCCTTTAGAATTGACATTTATTTTTATCGCACCCAACTTTTTTTTAAGTAACAAATCTTTATTATAGATGCCGGGACATGAGCACAATTACAAGAGACTTGTAAAAAAATGTATTAAAGGAGATGCCAAAGCACAAAAGATGCTTTATGATGTGCTATCGCCTAAAATGCTTAGCGTTTGCTTTCGGTATGCACGTAATAAAACTGATGCAGAAGATATATTTCAGTCGGGCTGGCTTAAAATATTTGAAAAACTCCATCAGTTAAAAAATGCAGATTTAATTGAGTGGTGGATGAAAAAGATATTTGTTAACGAAGCCTTGCAGTTTTATAATAAAACAAAACGAATTTCTTTTACCAGCGATGAATACATGCTTGAGCAGGAGAATAACAGTGACATAAGAATAATTCATGATTTTCACCACGATCAAATAACAAAGTTGATTCAGGATTTGCCTAATAAAATGCGAATGGTATTTAACTTGTACATAATCGAGGGGTTTTCGCATAAAGAGATTGCAGAAATGATGAATGTTACGGAGGGTACTACCAAGTCGAACTTGCATGATGCAAGAAAAATCCTTCAAAAAAAAATACGGCTGCTAAATGCTGAAGCATTTCAAAAATCGAACGGCGCATGAAAATAAATTTACATAATACCGATGATTTTGATAGCTTTTTCAGAGAGAAATACGAAAAAGATACCATTAATCCGTCGCCTGAGCTTTGGGAAAGTATCAGTCAAAAACTAACATACAAAAGTGTTTATTCAAACTATCGTAATATTACAATGCTTAAAGTTGCCGTGGTTGTGCTGGCTATTGCCTTGGTTAGTGCCGTTTTGTACTTTGAAATTTCTTTAAGCAATACCAATTTAAACAATCAAAAGGTTTTAACTAATAAAGTAGAAGAAGTAAAACAAGATGGTTTAATCGAAAATCAAAATATTTTTCAGGATAACGTAACAATGCAGGAGGAAATTGATACGGAAACAGCTATACACTCACAAAAAAATAAACAAAACCAAATAGTTATTTCAACCAAAAAAAGGAAAACAACAACAACTGTTTCAACCCCTTTAGAACATTTTAAATCAGATGTGAAAAACCATCAAAAAGTAAATAAAACTGACATTGACCATAAAAGTAAAAAGAGTACTACCCGGTTTGCTTATGACACGCATACAACATCCGCAAGTAAGAAACCAACGCCTGTTAAAATTACTAACAAGGATAAAAATAAAACTAATAAAGAAACAGATAAATCTACTATTGTTACAAATCCTGAGAAAGATAAAACTCCTGTAATTTATAGTGAAAATAAAACCAAAGTAAAAACCGGAACAACTAATATTGCTGATAATAATTACTTGTTTAATACAGATTCCGTTTATGATTATAACAGTAAAAACGAAAATATACAAGTAGTTGATAAAAAAGCGAATTTTAAAAAGTTTGTTAACCGATTTTCCATCGGAATATACGCGACCCCACAGTATTCATTTAGGTTTTTGTCGGCAAATAGTACCTACTCAGTGCCTGACATTGGGAAAGAGTATTTTAATGACCGTGAAAAAGGGGCTTTTAGCTTTACCGCCGGGTTGCAACTTTATTACTCGTTAAACAACAAATGGAAACTATCAACAGGAGCTGAATATTCAACCTATTCTCAAAACATGGAGCTAAACGGTTTTGATTTTAAACAAGACAATCAAAATGGTTACTATGTTTATACCTCTATTGGTAAGGATAATTTAACTATTAATTCATCGGTACCGGTTAGCGATTCCGAATTTATCAAATCGTCAAAAGTTTATTCCTTTATTAATATTCCCTTGGGGATTGAATATAGCATAACCAACAACTTTTTTGTGAATGGCAGCTTAGTATATAGTTTATTGGTTTCGTCTGATGTAAACTGGAAAGCCGAAGATTTTAACGGCGATTTCTCGGTTTCCACTGATAATATTACAGGTATTAACGCGAATAATTTTTCAGTAATGCTGGGGATTGGATACAAAAAAGCATTTGGCTCAAAATTTAGCGTGGTGGTAAACCCGCAGGTTTCTTCGTTTGTGACATCATTTACCTCTAAAATGCCCGTAAAAACATATCCTTTTGCAGCAGGCTTAAATATAGGGTTAAGATATAAATTGTAGGTTGATTTATTGAACTTGTTTAAAGTTAACCTAATGATAATGAGTGTAAAATATTGTAAATCAGAAAATGAATTCCAACATTCCCCTCCTCGGAGGGGATTAAGGGGTGGGTCTATTAAAAAATATATTCACTTTTCTGATTTACAATATTTTGCCAGTAGTTCAAATAAAAGACTTTAAACAAGTTCATTAATAATTTAACATGCACAGCTATACACCAAACCGTGAGAAACCATTTTTAATACACAATGATGCATGCTGATAAAAAAATATGTTAAATATATCTATTCTGTTTCGTCAAAGCCTGCAATTCTTTATGCTTTAATAGGATTGTTACTTGTTTTGAGCTATCCTGTTGTAAATATGCATACTGACAGCGATGGAAGCGGATGGCTCCCAAAAGACTCAAAAAAGCTGATTATAAAAAATTTATATCAGGAAAAATTTGGCAGCGATGAAATCGTAATTGTTTACCTTACTTTTCCTGATACTGTATCCGAAGCGGGTCATTTAAAGGTGTTGAAACAAATTACCGACAGCATCACAAAAAATATTCACGGTTTTGAAAGTGTTTTTTCGGCTTATAATATCGACCGTTTAAAACGGGTTACCGGTACTAAGTATGCCATGCAGATGAAAAAAAATTATTTCAATGCTAATGATAAGTATGGCGAAATTATTTTTTTAAAACAAAAATTAACAAAGGATTTAATTGATGATCGTGCCTTTTTAATAGATTCTCTTCGTAATACATTAAGAGGAATACTTCCGGAAGGAGTAAAAACAGATATTTCGGGCACCGGTATAGTTTTCGATGAAATCAACCGGTTAAGTACTACCGATTCGATAAAATTATTTTCACTCTGCTTTATACTTATCATCCTTCTTTTGTGGTGGCAGGTTAAAAAACTAAGTTACATGCTAATAAGCTTAGGTCTCGTGTTTTTAACAATGATACCTTCTTTGTCGTTATTTGGTTGGCTGAATGTGCCTTTTAATATGATTACAATGACAGTACCCCTGCTATTTGCAATCAATTTTTCTTCCTATGCAATCCACTTTATAACAAGGCAAACGAGCAATATTAATAAATATGTGACAAACAAAATACCCCCGGTTTTTACTTCGGCATTGGCTTCAATTATAGGGTTCGGCTCATTATCTATCAGTAATATAAAAATAATTTCTCAATTTGGTGTGCTTACATCATTGGGTATTTTAGTGGGATTGCTGATCCTGTTAGCAGTTGGAATACCTTTAACGGTGAAGCTTGTTGGTGTAAATAAAGCAGTGCTAAATAGTAGTAAGCTAACTACTTTTTTGACTAACTATTACAAAAAGCTAAATCATTCCAAATCAGTTGCTCTATTTATTTTGGTTATCAGCATTATTCTTTCAGCAATATTTGTTTTTCCTAAAATCAGGGTTGATACAAATATGCTGCATTTTATGAAACCCAACAACAAAGTTCGTAGGTCAGTCGAGTACATTCAAAATAGATATGGGACTGCAAACATGATTGAATTGATGGCGGTAAAAACCGACACAACAGTACTATCGAATAACGATTTAAAAGCAATTCATAAATTGGCACAAAAGCTTGAAGATATGCCTGGTATTAGCAACGTTGTTGATTACAGGCTTTGGTATCCTGTAATTGCCAGGTTGTCGTTTAATAATCCTCCATTATCAAAAAAATTATCAAAAGCTTTTTTAACCGACGATAGAAAGTATTCAAAATTAACGTTAACCATACCAACGGGGTCGGTTAACGAAATGAATAACATACTCATAGCCATTAAGCAAACCATCAAAAAAGAAATCGGGAGTACAAAAATGGCCGTCTATCCGGCCGGGTATTTGCCATTGTACATCGAACAAATGGATACCATTGTAAAAGGAATGTTGTCAGGTTTAGCATTAGCAGTAGTGCTTATTTTAGTGGTAATGGTTGTGCTTGTGAAAAATATTAAACTGGGCTTAATAACCATATTGGTAACTACTTTTCCACTTTTTTCCATAGTGCTAATCATGTATTTTTTATCTATTCCAATCGATGTTGGAACTTCAATTATCTTTTCCGTTTTAATAGGAATGATTGCTGATGATGCACTGCACATTATTTGGAATTACAGACAAAATTTAACACTAACGGGGGATAAAAAATTACCCACAAATGAAATCTTCAGCAGGTCGGTTAAAAAAATTGTTTATCCCTGCATTGTTACATCCATAATGTTTTCTGTAGGGTTTAGCGTGTTGGGTTTTAGCAACATGTCAATTATTGAGAATTTTGGTTTGCTCGCAACAGCGACTATAATACTGGCATGGGTAAGCGATTTTCTTTTCTTTCCTGCCCTGCTCAATATTTTTTACTGGTCAAATAATAAATAATAAATAAATGAAAAACATGAAAAATAAACTGGCTCATATAGTTTCGATAGTATTCATACCATTACTGTTGCCAACCTATCTTTTTGCAATTATCTTGTTCAATCTGCCGGAATTGGCTCATATATCCTCTATCAATGATAAACTAATACTTTTGTTAAGTTTGGCAATAGTTACCGTTTTGCTGCCTGTAACAGTAGTCTTTGTTTTATATAAATTTAGAGTTATCTCTTCTCTGTTTCTTGTCAATAGAGAAGACAGAAAAACACCTCAGTTAATCTCTCTTTTAATGTATGGGGTTTTTACCATTTTTTTATTTTTAAGATATGGATCAGGCAATATCCTATCCGTAGTTATGGCAATAAACACCGTTAGTTTATTGGCCATTGCTATTATTACTAATTATTGGAAGATTAGCACTCATACTTCGGGTGCCATGGGGTTTTCTGCCATTCTACTGGTGTTGCTCACAAATTATTTTTCTGTTGGCTTGTTGGTTCTTTTCTTATTGGCAGCTACACTAACCATTGCTGTTTTTTATGCAAGGCTATATTTAAAAGCACATACGCTTAAGCAGGTTTTGCTGGGGGGATTATTGGGTACAATATCCGGATTGAGTTTAATTTTTTTCATTTAAAACTATAGTCAAGTGAGAATATTGCATGTAACAGATACGTCAATTTACAATTATGATGGCATATCAACTTATATTAATGAAATATTAGAAGTATCGGAAAACCAAGGCCACACGTCTCTGGTTCTAACCAACAAACCTTTTGGAAAAAAACACAGGGAATTTGGCATGCGCGAAAACACTAAAATTCATCTGTTTAAATGTTTTAGGTTTCCGGGTAAACCAAGCTTTGTTATTACTTATCCGGTTGGAATTAATAAGATAATTGAAGATTTCAATCCTGATTTAATATGGATACACACCATTGGAACATTGGGTACAAAAGCTGCTCGCATAGCCCAAAACAGGTATAAGGTGATATATACAAAGCATTGTTTTGACGGTGAATTGTGGAATGCCTATCTGCGAATACCAAAATACTTTCATTGGTTTTTCAATTATGCGGCACAGCATTTTGAAAACAAAATACTTAAAGTAAGTAAAAAGGTTGTTTATCACCTTAACGATATCTCAAAGGTTAAATCCTCTCCATATTTTCATAAATTTATTACCGTCTCTCCTCCGCTTAATGCGCGCTTTTTTGAAGGCAAGCCGTTAAAACAAAACAATCCGAAGACATTAACATTTGGGTTTTGTGGCCGTGCAGAGCCTGATAAAGGAATTGAAAATACTTTTAGGGGATTAAGCCTCTTAAAAGAAAAATACAAATTTTCCGACTTTAGGTTTGTTTTTATTGGCGATGGATCAGAAGCACATCGGATGAAAGAAATGTATGCTGATATTGACATTAAAATAACCGGGTACGTTAACGATGTAATTCCCTATTTAGATTCGCTGGATGCCATGGTAATTTCATCATTGCAGGAAACAATATCGCTGTCATCGTTAGAAACTTATGCCAGGGGCGTTTCAATTGTATCGTTGCCAATAGGATATTTGTACGAGCATAAAGAAAAGTTGAGCAACTATTACGTTTTTCACTCAACCGATGAGATGGCCTCGCACTTGTATCAGCATGTTGTTATGGCCAAAAAAACGACAGCCAATACTGATATCCGATCGATTAGCGATTTTTTAATTGATTATCCCGGACTGCTGGCAATTGCTACTGCCAAAAACGAAACAGCGTTTACTTTTATACCTCTAAGACTTGGAGATATTCGGTTTGAGATTGATAATAAACCGATTACTCAGCAAGTTGGCATATAAAAATCATTCCTTCCCAAAAAAATCATCATTCCACCCAACTTTTTTTTCCGCTAATCATCTTTATAATTGAACACGTAATTATAATTTTAAACACGATTAAATAAAATGAACAAATTAGTATTATTATCGATGATTGCCATGCTGTTTAGCGCCCCATTATGTGCGCAGGATGTTATTGTTAAAAAGGACAGCACAACAATTAAAGCCAAAATAACAGAAGTAAATAAACACACGATTACCTATAAAAAGGCCGATTATCCCGATGGACCGACTTTTCAAATTAAGAAAAGCAAATTGCAGAAAATAGAGTACAAAAATGGAGACCAAACAGTTTTTGAAAAAAAGCATTTCTTTAAAAGTGAAAAACCTTTAACTGTGAGAGATGGCTGGCATTTGGGATTGCACTATACTCCGGGAATGAATGTGGCATTAACCAATGGCGCTGAACCTGTATTTGCCAATAATATGGGTTTTGATGCTAAATACTTTTTTAATAATAACTGGGGTATAAAAACGGGGGTTTTGTATCAGTTTTTCGACATGGGTGAAAGCGGCGGCAATGGAGAAAATCTCTTCCGTGAAGATGGTACCCCTTCTGATAACGAAGACGGTGATAATGAAAATGATAACGATTTTATGGTTTCAGCCATTGGCGTACCTTTACACGCTGTTTTTACAAGCGGGAAAAGGCTGGGGGTAAACATCGAAGCGGGCGTATCCTATTTCTACCCGTTAAATTCACCGCTAAATACCAGTACCGGTTTTTCTGACAACGTGCTGCTTACAGCCGAAACTTTGTTGGGAGGCTCATACAGGTTTAACTCCAAACTTGGTATTGATGCCGGTGTATTGTTGCAGGTTGACCTGGTAAACTATACAGGGCAAAAAAATAGTAACAACCTTTTTACAGGCTTGCAGCTGGGCGTTAGTTATAAAATCGGAAAATAAACCTTAATAACCTAATTTATTAATCATTAAACCTTTGTATTATGAAAAATTTAAGATTAATTTCAGCGATTGTCACCATTGGGGCAATTTTAATTATGAGTGCTTGCACCAAACAATCGTCCAGCAACCTCAAATCGTCAACCATCGCGGTAAAAGCGATTGCCTCTTCCGCAGCAGCATCAAGTAGTAGCCAGGCTTATCAGGTAGTTACAGCTTATGCCAACCTGGCTAATTTGCGCATTGAAGAAAACTCCGGAAATGATGGAGAAAACGTTGGAGGAGGTGACAATGACTCAATTCCTGATAACGACTCAATTGAAAATGGAGGCGAAGAGGGAGGTAATGACTCAATACCCGACAATGACACCATACAAAACGAAAGCGAAAATGGTGGAAATGATGGCGGTGAAAATGGAAATGACGGTGGTACAGATAATAGCGATATTTCATTGCCCGGTCCATTTATGATGGATATTGCAAGTGGAACGGCATCATTAGGCCAAGTTAGTGTCTATCCCGGAACATTTAAAAAAGTTAACTTCGATTTTCAAACAACCACTTCGCTAAACAACCACTCGATTGTAGTTACCGGTAATTATACAGCTGCAGATGGAACAACAACGCCATTTACCATTAACTCTACCTTTACTAAAAAGGTGCAAATGTTGTTGGCTAATGGTGGCGTAACAGTTACAGCAAACAGTACTGTGGTAATAGATATCGTGTTTGATGTAAATGCATGGCTTTCAGGTGTTGATTTTGCTTCGGCAACAATATCCAACGACGAGATACTTGTTGACAACACACATAACACCGCACTGTTGGATACATTTGAAGCAAACCTAAATACTTATGTTGAGCAGGAGAATAAATAATTAACAAGTAATCTGTTTGGAGAACCGTCCATACCGGACGGTTCTTTTTATATTTGTGCATGATAAAAAAGGTATTTGTTTTTGCAGTTATATTATTTTTCTTTAAGGCAATTGATGCACAAAATGCAGAAATTTTTAGCCCGCTAAACAACTATTCTGTCCAAGCCTCTTACCAAATAGGCTATGTTTTTCCAACCAACGATTTTGTCCGTGGTGTTAATGCCGAAAGAGACACCATTGATGATTTTCAAACTTTTTCGGTTAAAATACTAAAACAAACCACGGGCGAAAAATTGTGGGAGCAACTTTATAACTATCCGGAATATGGCTTGGGTGTTTACGTTGCAGATTTTCAAAATCCCGAAGAAATTGGAAACCCCATCGCGTTATATGGCTATTTTAAAGCCCCTTTTTACCGATGGAAGAGGATTAACATAAATTACGAATTGGGTGCCGGCGTGGCCTTTAACTGGAAAAGTTACTCGCCTGCCAATCCCTATAATATTGCCATTGGTGCACCACTTACCGTTTACCTCGATTTGGGGGCAAATGCGCAGTTTCAATTAACGAACCGGCTTTTTGCCGATATAGGCTTTAGCCTCACCCATTTTTCCAACGGTAAACTAAAATCGCCCAACTACGGCCTTAATACCATCGCACCAAAAGTGAGTTTAAAATATAAACTCTCGAAAAAACCTATCAATTTTATTCAACAAGATGTACCAAAGTATCATCCGGAAAATGAACTTTATGTGTCAGCTTATACCGGTATTAAAAATATTTTATACGACAGCTTAAACATCGATGCTTCGGAAAAGTATGAAGGTGAATCGTACTACATCTTTGGGATTTCATCCGTTTTTAATCGTCAGATCAGCTATAAATCTAAAATTGGCATTGGTTTTTCAATGTCATACAATGGTTCGGTTGATGCGCAGGTTGCCGTTGACAATGGTGAACTTCAGGTAACCCCGGGGCCTTTTATCGACCATCTGCAAATAAGCCTCTTTCCTTCCTATGAATTAGTTATTAATAAGTTTTCTGTTATGCTGCAACCCTCGGTTTACATTTACCGTAAGAAATTAAAAAACCAAACACCTGATTTTTATCAGCGGGTTGGCCTAAAGTATAACATGTTCAAAAATTTCTACGTGGGAGTTAACTTAAGAGCTTACAAATATTACATATCTGATTTTATTGAATGGAACCTGGGATACAGCTTTCTATAATTATTAATTGGAAAAAGGCGTATCCATTTAACTGCAAAATAATACAAGAATTCTTTGATTTGAATTGAGTTATAACCCATACATTTTCTCCCGCTGTTCTTTTAGTTTTTCATCGGAAATATAATCGTCGTAACTCATTATTTTATCAATGATGCCGTTGGGGGTTAGTTCAATAACCCGATTACAAACGGTTTGAATAAACTGGTGGTCGTGCGACGACATAAACACGTTACCCGGGTATTTTACCAGATTGTTGTTAAACGCCTGAATGGATTCAAGATCAAGGTGATTTGTGGGGGTATCCAAAATTAGCGCATTGGCATTGGTGAGCATCATTTTGGCAATCATACAACGCATCTTTTCGCCACCGGAAAGTACATTTACCTTTTTGTTGGCCTCTTCGCCGGTAAAGAGCATCTTTCCAAGATATCCTTTAATGTATAGCTCGGTGGTGTCGGTTGAAAACTGAGCCAGCCAGTCGAAAAGAGTAAGGTTGCTGTTAAAAAATTCAGAGTTATCAACAGGCAGGTGAGCGTAAGTAATGGTTTGCCCCCAGAGGTAATCGCCGCTGTCAGCTTTACGTTGCCCTGTTATTATTTCAAAAAGAGCCGTCATGGCACGCGGGTCTTTTGATAAAAAGATAATTTTATCACCTTTGTTGGTAGTAAACTCCACATCTTTAAAAAGCACCTTACCATCATCAGCCGTGGCACTCAACCTTGTAACATCCAAAATTTTGTCACCGGCAGGCCGATCGGGTGTGAAAATAATTCCCGGATATTTTCTGGTGGAGGGTTTAATATCTTCGATGGTAAGTTTTTCCAACATTTTTTTACGGCTGGTGGTTTGTTTCGACTTGGAAGCGTTGGCGCTAAAGCGTGCGATAAACTCTTGCAGTTCTTTACGTTTTTCGGCTGCTTTTTTGTTTTGTTTCGACTGCTGCCTCAGGGCGAGCTGGCTGCTTTGATACCAAAAGCTGTAATTGCCGGCAAACAGGGTGGCTTTGCCGTAGTCGATGTCAACGGTATGGGTACTTACTGCATTTAAAAAGTGTCTGTCGTGCGAAACCACCAACACCGTGTTTTCGTAATTGGCGAGATAGTTTTCGAGCCACAACACCGTTTCAAGGTCAAGATCGTTGGTAGGTTCATCAAGCAAAAGATTATCGGGATTTCCAAAAAGCGCCTGCGCCAGCAGTACCCTCACCTTTTGTTTACCGTTCATATCTTTCATCAAGGTGTAATGAAACTCCTCCTTAATTCCCAGGTTGCTCAGCAAGTTGGCGGCATCGCTTTCGGCATTCCAACCGTTCATTTCTGCAAAGCGGGTTTCCAGCTCGGCCGTACGCAAGCCGTCTTTATCGGTAAAATCGGCTTTTGCGTAGAGGGCATCCTTTTCCTGCATGATGTTCCACAGCTCTTTGTGGCCTTGCAACACGGCATCGAGTACGGTAAACTCGTCAAAGGCAAAGTGATCCTGGCTCAGCACCGAAAGGCTTTCGCCGGGGCCGAAACTTACATGGCCTGCGGTGGAGTCCAGTTCGCCGGAAATAACTTTTAATAATGTTGATTTACCGGCACCGTTTGCACCAATAATGCCGTAGCAGTTGCTGGCGGTAAAGGTGAGGTTGACCTCTTGAAACAATACTCTTTTTCCAAACTGGATTCTTATATCTGAAACTGTAATCATTTACGGGGGAATTAATGGTTATAACCCGTTTTTTTTAACGGGCGGCAAAAGTACGTATTATTATTTGATTTAAGTTGTTTGTTTGTAAATTGGTGTTGAATGATAAAAAAATAAATTAACTACAAAACTTGGGAAAATTGATTTTTTATGTAATTTTGCACTCCCAAAACGGGGTGTGGTGCAGTTGGCTAGCATGCTTGCATGGGGTGCAAGTGGTCGCAGGTTCGAGTCCTGCCACTCCGAC
>WGDP01000130.1 GCA_015493215.1 Bacteroidales bacterium
ATGCTCACCATTGTTATGGTTACGGTAATTATTCTTACCAAAAAAGATTTCGGCCCCATGGCTGTGGCTGAAAAACGCACCCGCGAAACGGGAAAAGTTCACAACGACAATGCCAAACCACTCATTTCGGATGAGATAACCTCAATGGAAATGAAAAAGGGTATAACCCCCAAAAGCATGAATATGGTGCTGCCGCTGTTGGTTATGATTTTTATGATGCCCGTTACATTGATTTATACCGGTTGGGGCGCAGTGGAAAATTTCTCGTCGCTTTTCGACCACATTGTAAAGGCCATCGGAAAAGGTTCCGGCTCGTCGGCAGTGTTGTATTCGGTTACAACTTCGCTGGTTTTTGCCATGATTCTTTATCGTGTGCAGGGTATTATGAAAACAAAAAAAATGGTTGATCTCACCCTTAAGGGAATCAGTGAGTTGATGCCTTTGGCATTGTTGATGATGCTTGCATTTTCCATCAGCGATGTGTGTAACAACCTTGGAACCGGCGATTATGTAGCTCATTTCACGGAAGGATTGATTGCACCGCAATATTTGCCGGCCATTGTTTTTGTCATCTCCTCTTTTATTGCCTTTTCAACCGGAACATCATGGGGCACCTTTGCCATTATGATGTCCATTGTGGTTCCCATGGCCGAAATTCATGGCGTTAGTCTTTATTTAATGATTGCAGCCACGCTGGGTGGCGGCGTGTTTGGCGACCATTGCTCACCCATCTCCGATACTACCATCATTTCATCGATGGCTTCGGCATCCGACCATATCGACCATGTTAAAACCCAACTTCCTTATGCGTTGCTCACAGGTTTTATTACAGCACTGCTTTATTTGGTTTTGGGGTTTGCAATGAATTAATTTGTTATTTTTGACCAAAATCTAAATTTTGGAATTACTCTTTCTCAATTTCATCGATTTTCGCTGGTACGATCTGGTTGACATCATTTTGGTGGCAGCACTGCTTTATACCACCTACAAATTGCTTAAAGGGACGGCTGCTGTTAACATTTTAATTGGAATTGTAGCTGTATTTTTAATCTGGAAAGTGGTTAATGCCCTGCAGATGACCATGCTTACAGAGATACTCGGTGCTTTTATCAGTGGCGGTTTTATTGCATTGATAATTATTTTCCAACCTGAAATCAGGGAATTTCTTTTTACCCTGGGAACAACGTCCTTTTGGGAAAAATACAGCAGCAAACTGGGGTTTATGAAAAAGTTTTTTCAGGAAACTTACGAAATTAACATCGACCCCATTGTGGTTGCCTGTAACAGAATGAGCGAAGTCAAACAGGGTGCTTTAATCGTCATCACCCGGCAAAATGAGCTGCAACAATATGTTGACTCGGGACAAATTATCGATGCCGAGATTTCGGTTCCCCTTATCGAAAACATCTTTTTTAAAAACAGCCCGTTACACGATGGTGCCATGATAATTACCGGCAACCGTATCAAGGCCGCCGCCTGTATTCTTCCGGTTACAAAAAAACATTTAAAGTTAACGGCAGGGTTGCGGCACCGTGCTGCTGTGGGCATTACCGAAATTTCGGATGCCATTGCCATTTTGGTATCCGAAGAAACAGGAAACATTTCTTATAGTGTAAAAGGCGAGATTAAATACAACATTCTGCCGGCAAGGCTACAGAGTCTTTTGGTTTCGGACCTCGGGCTAAACAAAAAAGACGATTCAGGTAAAAAACTGAAAAATCAATAATGTAATTTCCAAACTCCATGAAAACAGACCTTTACCGTATCTTGATTTTAATATCAGTGATAGTTGCAGGATGGTCTTGTTCATCGCAAGACAACGCTATTTCCAATGCTGAAAAGCATATCACCGCCCGCGACATTAAAACCCACGATTCCATTTTGGCTTCCGATGCTTTTATGGGCCGGATGCCATTTACGGAGGGCGAAACAAAAACCATCAACTACTTGAAAGCACAATTTCAAAAGATGGGACTTCAGCCGGGTAACAAAGGGAGTTACTTTCAGGAGGTGCCCATGGTTGAAATCAAGGGTAATCCCTCCGACAATCTTAAAATCCATTCTTCCAAAGGTGATTTCACTTTAAAATTCCTTGACGAATATACTGCGTCAACGCGTAGAATCCGTAAAAAGATAACGGTAGAAAATTCTCCGTTGGTGTTTGTCGGTTACGGTATTGTGGCTCCGGAGTACAACTGGAACGACTACAAGGGGCTTGATGTAAAAGGGAAAACAGTCATCATGCTGGTAAACGATCCGGGCTATGCCCTTAGAGACAGCACCCTGTTTAAAGGCAAAAAGATGACCTATTACGGCCGTTGGACCTATAAATACGAAGAGGCTGCCCGTCAGGGTGCTACAGGCGTTATCGTTGTACATGAAACAGGCGCTGCCGGATATCCCTGGGGCGTGTTGCGCAACAGTGCGCTCAATGCCGACCTGTTGCTGCGCGCCAAAGACGACAATCTTTCACGCTGTGCATTCGAGGGATGGCTCACTACCGATGCGGCTATCAAACTATTTGATAACCTTGGCTTTAACTTTAAACAATTGTCACAGCAGGCACTGCAATCCGGTTTTAAACCTGTAAAACTGCCTGCTGATGTCAGCCTTGAAATAAACAACAAACTAAAATTTGATGTTTCTCACAACGTACTGGCATTGCTGCCCGGCACCACCCGCCCCGATGAGTGTGTAATTTATACTGCCCATTGGGATCACTTTGGTGTGGGTGCAAAAATTAATGGTGATTCTATTTATAACGGTGCTGCCGACAACGGCTACCCCTTGGCATGTCTGTTGGAAACGGCCAAAGCGTTTTCCAAATTGGCCGTTAAGCCCGAACGTTCGGTACTGTTTTTGGCCATCACTGCCGAAGAGGAGGGGTTGATTGGCTCGGAATACTACGTTACCCATCCGGTTTTCCCGCTGAACAAAACGGTAGCCGATATAAATTATGAACTGTTTATCCCCATGGGTAAGATGAAAGATATTACCATTACCGGTTTCGGGCAGTCGCAGTTGGATGAGTATGTTGCCCAAATTGCAAAAAAGCAGGGGCGCTATGTGGTTGAAGAACCGCATCCCGAAAATGGCATGTATTTTCGTTCCGACCACTTCAGCTTTGCAAAATATGGGGTTCCTTCGCTGTTTTGTAAAGGCTGGACCGAATCAGCCAAACATGGTAAACAATGGACTTTAAACAAAGTAAGCGACTACTGGGCAAACCATTACCACCAACCAAGCGATGAATATCACTCTTCTGATGATGCCGGGGGGCTGGTTCAGGATACCAAACTCTATTTTGAGCTGGGCTTAATGCTGGCCAATCAAACCGCTTTCCCCAATTGGAAGCAGGGTTCCGAGTTTAAAAAAATCAGAGATAAAACAATGTCCGGTAAATAAAAAAAAGGCCACCGGAAAAATAATCAGGCAGCCTTTTTTAAAGTTTAAATAGGAGTTTAATGGTGATGTCCGCCATCTCCATGAACATGTCCGTGCGACAGTTCCTCTTCTGTTGCATCTCTTACATCCAGAATAGTTCCGGTAAAATAGAGGTTCTCGCCGGCTAGCGGATGGTTGAAGTCCATAATAACACTTTCCTCTTTTACAGCCATTACTTTGCCGTCGAGGGGATTACCGTTTTGGTCTTGCATGGTAATGGTTTTACCAATGGCAACCATCTCCTCGTCAACTTTACCGTCAACTTCAAAAATCTTTTTTTCAAGTTCAACAATCATTTCGTCCGAAGGGTTGCCGTAACCATCCTCGGCATTGAGTTTAAAACCAAATTTATCATTGGCTTTTAAACCTGCCATGTTCTCTTCAAAAGCAGGTAAAAGGGTGCCAACACCAAATAAATGGACAAAAGGCCTCTGCTCGTCAACTGTTTGAATTACCTCTCCGTTTTCATCGTTTAAATGAAGTGTGTATGTGAGCGTAACTACTTTGTTTTTTCCAACTTCCATAATATAAGTTTGTTATAATTTTTTATTAAGGTTCGGCAAAAATAACCGAAAAAGTTTCCTGACAATAAAATTTAACAATTATTGTAACAATTGCCTTGTTAAATCGTTTATTTAATTGATGTTGCTTTGACGTTATCATACAGAATTTAAAAAACAAAACATGACAACCCCTCCCGTCCTTTCCATCAATAATCTTACAAAATATTATGGAAAACTAAAGGCACTCGACAATCTTTCGCTTGAAGTGTTTCCGGGTGAGATATTAGGCTTCCTTGGACCCAATGGCAGCGGAAAAACAACCACACTCGGCATCCTGCTTGGCATACTAAAAGCCGACTCGGGCACCTTTTCGTGGTTTGGAAATCCGCCATCCCACGAGCAAAGAAAAAAGATTGGTGCCTTGTTGGAAACGCCGCTCTTTTACCCTTACCTGTCGGGGTACGATAATTTAAAAATAATTGCAACCATCAAAGATGCCCCTCTCTCCGAAATAGATGAAGTGTTACATATTGTTGGACTTGAAGAGAGAAGGGGTAGTAAGTTTAAAACCTATTCGCTTGGCATGAAACAGCGTCTTGCCATTGCAGCAGCATTGCTTGGCAAACCCGAAGTAATGATTTTAGACGAACCCACCAACGGGCTTGACCCCACAGGTATTGTTGAAATCCGCGACCTTATCGTTAAAATTGCAAAACGGGGTATGACCATTGTGCTGGCAAGCCACCTTTTGGATGAGGTTGAAAAAATATGCACCCATGTGGTGGTGCTGGAAAAGGGCAAAAAACTACATGCCGGAAGTGTTTCGGAAGTGTTACGCTCTTCGGTAACCATCGAACTGGCTGCATACGATATGGAAGCGTTACAACAGGCTTTGGAAGAGGAGGCTTTTGTTGTGGCAACACGTCCTGAAGCCGGACTGTTAATAGTTGAGCTGAACCGAAAGGTGGAAACCTCCGAAATTAACAGGCTGCTGACAAACAAAGGCATTTATGTAAGCCATCTCGCTTTGCGAAAAAAATCGCTTGAAAATTATTTCCTCGAACTTTTAACGGAACAACATGCTTAGATTAATAAAAATAGATTTTTACAAATACAGTAAAAGCCGTACATTTTGGGTGTTGTTTATTACTTACCTCGTTACCATGACGGCCTCTATTGTGGGAATTGAACAGTTTTTGAACAGCACCATGTTGTCGAAGGTTGGCAACGATTCGGCCATTCCCATTCCTAAGTTTTCGTTTTATGCGTTTCCTTATGTATGGCACAACATGGCCTACCTCGCAGGAATGTTTAAAATATTTCTGGCGCTCATTATTGTGTTTTTTGTTTCTAACGAATTTTCGTATCGTACATTACGTCAAAATGTTATGAACGGTATGAGCAGAAACCAATTTGTGTGGTCAAAGGTGCTTTTCGTAGTGCTGCTGTCGCTGGCGGCAACCCTGATACTGTTTTTTCCATCGCTGATTATGGGACTTATTAAAACCAAAGAACTAACCTCGGAAATTATTACCCGCAAACTGTTTTTTCTTCCGGCCTATTTTTTAGAACTGATGGCCTTTGGCAGTTTTGCCCTCTTTATTGCCTTTTTGTTACGGCGGTCGGCACTGGCAATAGGCCTGCTGGCATTTTACTATTTTATTTTGGAAAAAATAATAGCCTACTACCTGCCTGATAATATTGCAGCTTTTCTCCCTGTAAAAGCAATGGGTAATATGATTGATGTACCCAATTCGGCATTGATGAAACTGTTTGGCGTTAACTTTAGGGAGTACGTTGCAACACAGGATATTTTGGTTAGCTCAGCCTGGATGATTATCTTTGTTGCTGCTGTTTTTCTTTTAATGCGAAAACGTGATATCTAACCTGTAATTATGAAAATACTATCCTGTTTTATTCCAGTTTTATTTCTTTTTTTTCAGAGCTGCAACTATACTAAACCTGTTGCTGTTGCAAACACTTTAAAAGCTGACAATAAATACGATAGCGAATTTACCGGCAAATCAATTTCAAATGATATTGAAAATGTTACTATGGCGGTGCATAAACTCAATGTGGTGGCTTTTTACATGACCTACGAATTTGAACCAGGGACAATGCCGGATAAATCAAATCTCAATAGCGGAAATCTTATTATAAAGGCCTCTGCAACTAATATGAATACACAATCGGTGGCCGGAACCGCTACAGTAGTGTATAACAACAACCTTTTGCTTGGCATGCTTACCTGTAATCATATTATTGATTTTCCGGATACCGTTGTTGCCTGGTATCGCAGCCGCGCACAGGGAATCCGTGCCGTTGCCGTTAAAGTAAAGCAAAGTAATTTTGTGTTGGGATTACCCGATGGCGGTGATGTTTCCATTGTAGCCACCGACAAAAACAACGATATTGCCTTTTTAAAACAACGTGTCGAAATGTCCGGAGCAGCCATTAAGGTGTTAACCTATCCGCTTGGCAAAGTGAAAGATTTAGACTGGGGTTCGAGAGTGTATATTGTGGGGTATCCCTTGGGAAACCTGATGGTTACCAGTGCCATTGTAAGTAAACCCCGAAGTAACAACAGCAGCAAGTTTTTAACCGATGCCGTTTTTAATCAGGGTATTAGCGGCTCTCCGGTATTGGCCATTCGCGATGGAGTACCCAATTTTGAGTTGGTGGGTATGGCAGCATCAACCTCTGCAAAAAGCATCTATTTTTTAAAACCTGCCGACGAAGATCAGTTACGCCAAAACAACGAAGCTTATGTTGGCGACGTGGTTGTTTCCAGCGAACGGGTTATTAATTACGGCGTTACTTTTACTGTTACCATTGATGAAATTAAACGTTTTTTAAATACCAATAAGGATTTACTTGAATCGGAAGGCTTTATTATGGATAGGTTTTTTAAGTAAAAATTATGAGCCTGCTCCAATCAGTGTGCCATAAAAAAATAGTACACTGATTGTTATGATTTGACTGATTGAAGTTGATTATGCTTGCGACTATAAAGTATGAGCCGAAAAGTGTTGCAAACCAAAAACAGCCTTATCTTTGCCCAAAATTATAAATGGAATGGTAAAAAAACCTTTAATACTGATAACCAACGATGACGGTTATGAAGCGGATGGATACCGATTGCTGTTAAAATTGATGAAACCACTTGCTGATGTTGTGGCAATCTCAACACTGGAAAGCACCTCGGCCATGGGACATGCCGTAACCATGAGTATGCCTTTGCGCTTAAACAAGATTACCGACGAACCGGGGTTTACAGAGTATATCTCCAATGGAACCCCTGCCGACAATATAAAAATGGGAAAACATCTTTTGTTGGACAGGATGCCCGATTTGGTTGTTACAGGTATCAATCACGGTTCCAATGCAGCCATCAATATTATTTATTCCGGCACCATGGCAGCAGCACTCGAAGCAGCCATGGACGGGATACCTGCCATTGGCTTTTCATTGGCTGAATATGGTAAGCATCCGGACTTTAGCCATGTGGATGAGTTTGTTTTAAGAATTGTGAAAAAAGTGCTTAATGAAGGACTGCCAAAAGGCATTGCCCTAAACGTAAATTTCCCTAAAAAGACTGACGAGCCTGTTAAAGGAATTAAAACAGCGCGACAGGCCAATGCCGTCTGGAAAGAAACCTACGAAGAACGCATGGATCCTTATGGACAAAAATATTACTGGATGACGGGTGTGTTTCTGGATGGAGACAAACGAGTTGATACCGATGAAAAAGTAATGGCCGATAATTATGTTGCCGTGGTACCTGCTCAATACGATTTTACGGCAAAAGAGTTACTGAATAAATTAACCTTTTAAGATGCTAAATAAAGATAGTTATTGGATAGGCCTTCTGTTGGGTATTGGTGCAACCGTGGTTTTTTACGGCCTGTTGTACGGCGTAAACCTGTTGATTATTGAAGGGCTTGGCAGGCCAATGGTTAGCAAAACACACTATCTGATGCTTTTATCGGTTATTCCAAACCTGCTATTGCTGCGATATTACCTTGGCAGGAAAAAATTTGCAAAAACAGGTGCCGCTCTTTTGATACTGACAATTGTTTTTGTACTGCTCTATTTTTTAAACTATTTTAAAAATCCACAATAGGGGTGAAATATTACATCATTGCCGGTGAGCCTTCGGGCGATTTGCATGCTTCAAACCTTATGAAAGCGTTGAAGCAAAAGGACACCCATGCCGAATTTAGGTTTTGGGGCGGCGACTTGATGTCGGAGCAGGGAGGTACATTGATTAAACACTACCGCGACCTTGCTTATATGGGTTTTTTGGAAGTGGTGTTGCATCTTAAAACCATTTTGGGCAACATGGCTTTTTGTAAAAAAGATGTTGTTAGTTGGAACCCTGATATGCTGATATTGGTCGATTATCCCGGTTTCAATCTTCGCATTGCCGAATATGCCCATAAAAAAGGCATAAAAACAGTTTATTACATTTCGCCCAAGGTTTGGGCATGGAAAAAAGGGCGGGTAAAAACCATTAAAAAAGTGGTGGATAAAATGCTGGTTATTTTTCCTTTCGAGAAATCTTTCTACCAAAAATACGGTTTGCAGGTTGAATATGTCGGGAATCCGTTGCTTGATGCCATAAAAGATGAAGAGCACCTCTCAAAAGAATCATTTTACAAGCAGTTTGGCTTATCGCAAAAACCAATCATTGCATTGTTGCCCGGCAGCCGTAAACAGGAGGTATCACGTATTCTTTCCGTTATGTTGCAGGTTGTTCCGTTATTTAAAGAGTACCAGTTTGTAATCGCAGGGGTACCTTCGCTGGGAGAAGAATTTTATAATAAATACCTTTCTGATGAATCAGTCAGCGTGATTTTTAACGAAACGCATCAAATAGTTCATCATGCCGATGCAGCTTTGGTAACCTCGGGAACCGCCACGTTAGAAACGGCATTACTGGAAACACCTCAGGTTGTTTGTTATGCAGGTGGCTATGTATCCTATCAAATAGCACGACGGGTGATTACGGTAAAATACATTTCGCTGGTAAACCTTATTATGGACAAGCCCGTGGTAACTGAATTAATCCAAAACAACCTTAATGTTAGCAAATTGAGCCATGAGCTGGATTTAATACTCAACAACAAAAACTACCGGCAACAGCAATTGGACAACTACAGCCGGCTTCGTAAAGTTTTAGGAGGCAATGGTGCTTCGGCAAAAGCTGCCGAAGCCATAACTAAGATGTTAAAACGCTCTTGAAAAATATTTTACGGTACCCGGTAAACCAGCGAATTTACATTTACACCCGCTCCAACCGAAGCAAATATCAAATAATCTCCCGATTTAAATTGCTGGCCTTCCATCTCACCTTTGTTTATCATATTGTAAAGTATGGGAATGGTGGCTACCGAGTTGTTACCCAGTTTTTGAATACTCATGGGAACCATTTTCGGGTCGTAACCTTTGTGCCCGTAGAGCTTAAAAAGCCGCTGTACCATGGCCTCATCCATTTTGGCATTGGCCTGATGAATTAATATGGTATTTATATCATTAACATCCAAGCCTGCCTTTTCAATACTGCTTTTAATGGTTTGAGGTACAATTGTTAAGGCATAGTTGTACAATTTTCTACCCATCATTTTAAGGTATAAACCATTGTCATCAACATTGGGATTGTATGTTTTGTCCATCCACAGCATGTAAGCGTTATCTTTTGCATCGGTACGCGACAGGTGCGACAACACACCCACCGGCTCTTCCGACTCAACAGCTTCAATAATGGTGGCGCCGGCGCCGTCAGAATAAATCAAGCTGTCACGGTCATACGGATCGCTTATCCTTGAAAGGGTATCGGAGCCTATCACCAACACTTTTTTTGCTGCCCCTGCTTTAATAAACAGGTTAGCCTGAATAAAACTCTCTAACCATCCTGGACACCCGAAAAGCATGTCATACCCCACACAAAACGGGTTTTCGATACCCAGTTTATGCTTTACCTTTGAGGCAATACTTGGTACCGTATCTATTTGCGTACCCCCATATTTTACATCACCGAAGTTGTGACCGATAATAATATAATCAAGGGTTTCGGGGTCGGTTCCCGATGATTCCAGGGCATCTTTTGCTGCAAGATATGCCATATCCGACATCATTAAATCTTCGGTTAAATATCGGCGTTCATGTATGTCGGTAATTTGGACAAATTTTTCTATAATCTCTTCATTATCTTTTTCAATTCGTTTTCCAAAACCTTCATACAGTTCGTGATTAAGAAAGTCGCTGTTCTTTACAACTTTCTTAGGAATATAACTACCGCTTCCGGTAATAACAGCATAGGTTTCTTTTTTGGCCATAGGATAAAATATAAAATGTAAATTTGGCTTTTCTTAAATAAGTGGGCAAATCTACTTAATATTAGCGTAAACACAGATATTTTAACAATAATTTTGTATGCTTATATTCGGAACCTTAGTAAATGTAGCCGCTGTTTTGACGGGCAGTACCATAGGATTATTACTAAATAAAAGCCTTCCCCGACGCTATGTTAAAATATTTTTTCAGGTGATGGGAATTTTCACGCTCTTTTTGGGAATATCAATGGCTTTAAAAAGCACCCATGTTTTATACATGGTAATGGCCTTAATTACAGGCTCTTTAATTGGTGAATGGTTAAACCTGCAGAAAGCCATGGAAAGCTTTGGCAGCTGGATAAAACATAAAATAAAGGTAAAAAATGATAAGTTTACCGATGGCCTGCTTACCGCATTCCTGCTTTATTGTGTCGGGTCGATGACAATTATAGGAGCCATCGAAGAAGGACTTGGAAACCCTCCGAAGTTGCTGCTTGTAAAGTCGTTAATGGATGGCGTTTCGTCCATTGCTTTGGCTTCAGGCCTTGGACTCGGGGTTTCGTTTTCAGTTATTCCTCTTTTTATTTTTCAGGGTGGATTAACCTTGCTGGCTGCCTGGTTTGGCAATTTTTTCCCGGAAATTATGATAACGGAATTAACTGCTGTAGGCGGCATTTTACTTATGGGGCTGGGCATCGATATTCTGGAAATAAAAAAGATTAAAGTGATGAATATGCTGCCTGCCCTGATAATGATACTATTGTTTTTGTGGTTACTGCCCGATGGCCTGCTGTGATGCTATAGGGATTTAAACACAATAATTACTCAACATTTGGTAAATGTTATTCGTTAAAAGTTATTGGTTAAAAGTTACCGAAGCCTGTCAGCAGAACGCACAAGCTTTTCATCTTTCATAATACCGCCAAAGGCAAATATCAGCAGCACCATGGCAATCAAAGGCATGGCAATACCAGCATAATTGTATTCAGCCTGGTAACCTGTTAATTTTTCGAGTGCGGGGATATTGTAAAAAAACAAGAGCGCAACATCAGCCAGCGTAAAAATAACCAGCCCGCGCACCATTTTAGCCTGCATAATACGTTTGCGGTACATAAAAATGGTTAATAACGAGCCTAAAACCACCAGCCCGGTCAGGGCGGTAACAGGAGCCACAAACATAACATCAAAGGGAGGAACCATGTCGGGCACTTTGCTAACTACCTGATAAATATAAAACTCCAACTGATATTGCCCCGAACCGATGAAAGAAGCAATGGGAAACACAAAATCAAGTGCCATGGCAATGGCAGCTAAAAAAAGATAAATGGTTTGTTTACGCTGAATCATAATTACATTGTTTAATATGAATGGCAAAAATAAAATAAAATAAAAGGCCAAAATAAATATGAGAATTAAAAATAACTATTATATTTGCAGCGCATTTTCAGCCTATTAATGGCTCACAAAAACAAATCCCAAGCAATAATTTATTCTTAATTTTGATTTTCAATCGAAAATATTAGACATTTTATTTCTAAATAAATTTATATATGTATATTAAATCTGAGTTGGAATCCAAGTTGGCAAGCGAGCTAAAAGCCATTGCCAAACAATTAAACATTCCAAAAGCGGACAAGCTCGAGAAGGAAGAAATCATTTACAAGATTCTTGATTTTCAAGCTGCTAACCCCACCTCCGAAATGCTTGACCAGGAAAAAGCATCAGCGAAACCTCGCAGGGGACGTCCAAGAAAAAATCAGGCCACTGACAAAAACAAACCTGTTCAAAAAGAGGACAGCAAAAAGAACACCCGCTCAAACACGGCAAAACCTGACGACCACACAAGTCAAAACAGTAACGATACCGGTAAAAGACGAAGAGGCCGTCCCAGAAAAACCGCACCGGTGGCTTCGTCATCAAGCGAAGTAGTTTCTCAAATAAAACAGGAAGAGGAAAAATTAACCCCTCTTGCCGACGAAAAACTATCGGCAGCATCTGATAAGGCTCCTGCCGTTTCTGAAAAGCAGGACAAACAGGAAGAGCCTGTAAAAAAATCAAGAAGAGGAAGACCCAGAAAAACACAAACAGCTGAACCAACCTCTCCTGACGAGCAGAAAAAAGAGCAACAGCCTGCTGCTGAAAAAGAATCGGATAAACAGCAGCAACCGTCGCAAAAAACCGCCGACACCAAAAAACCTGCTGACAACAACTATAAGGAGAAAAAGCCCTATCAAAACAATCAACAGCGTTACGACGACCGTCAGAACCGTGACCAGCAAAACCAATCGTATCAAAGAAACCGTCAACGTCAGCCTCAGCCTGATATTTTTGAAGATTTCGATACCATGGTTTCCGCCGAAGGCGTGCTGGAGGTTATGCCCGATCGCTATGGTTTTTTACGCTCTTCTGATTACAACTACCTTAACTCACCCGACGACATCTATGTATCACAATCGCAAATTAAATTGTTTGGCCTAAAAACCGGCGATACTATTAAAGGTGAAATCAGGCCTCCCAAAGAGGGAGAAAAATATTTTCCGCTCATTAAAGTGGATTCCATCAATGGCAAATCACCCGAAGAGGTTCGCGACCGCGTACCTTTTGACTTTTTAACACCACTTTTCCCACAGGAAAAATTTAAGTTAACCGGCCATGCAAAAGAGTCGATTTCCACAAGGATTATGGACATGTTTGCTCCCATTGGCAAAGGCCAGCGCGGGCTGATTGTTTCGCAGCCAAAAACCGGTAAAACGGTTCTACTCAAAGAAGTTGCCAATGCCATTGCTGCCAACCACCCTGATGTTTACCTTATTATTTTATTAATTGATGAGCGTCCGGAAGAGGTTACCGATATGGCACGTAGCGTAAATGCCGAAGTAATTGCCTCCACCTTTGACGAACCGGCTGAAAAGCATGTAAAAATTGCCAACCTTGTTTTGGAAAAAGCCAAACGTCTTGTTGAAAGTGGCCACGATGTGGTTATTCTTTTAGATTCCATCACCCGGCTGGCACGTGCTTACAACACGGTTTCTCCGGCATCGGGAAAAGTATTGTCAGGCGGTGTTGAAGCCAATGCGCTTCAAAAACCAAAAAGATTCTTTGGTGCTGCCCGTCAAATTGAACATGGCGGCTCATTAACCATCTTGGCTACAGCACTTACCGATACAGGCTCTAAAATGGATGAGGTTATTTTTGAAGAGTTTAAAGGTACCGGTAATATGGAGTTACAACTCGACCGTAAACTTGCAAATAAACGTATCTATCCTGCCATCGACATTGTTAGTTCAAGCACCCGTCGCGACGACCTGCTACTCGACAAGGACTCATTACAACGCATCTGGATTTTACGCAACCATTTAGCTGATATGAATCCGGTGGAAGCCATGCAGTTTTTAAAAGACAGAATGAAATTTACTGCCACCAACGAAGAATTTCTGGCTTCGATGAACGGTTAAGACAAACTTTAAGAGTCAGGGCTTCGCTTTAAGTGAAACCCTGACTAGTAAAACCCCGACTAAGAATAAAGTACGGGGTTTTCTGTTTTTTTTACCTTTGCATCTTAACAAAACAAACAACGTGTCAGAAAACCTGTTTCATAATCCCCATTTAAAATTTGACGGCAAAGTACCGTCAGGAAAAGTGAGTTGGCAAAGCCCGTCGAACATTGCATTGGTAAAGTACTGGGGCAAAAAAGAGGTACAAATTCCTTGTAATCCGTCATTGAGTTTTACATTAAGCGAATCAAAAACACAAACCCTGCTTGAATACAAACCTTCCGATGAAGCTAAAAACAGTGTTCAATTTTTTCTTGAAGGAGAAGAAAAACCCTCATTTGCCGAAAAGATAAAAATATGGTTTGATTTGTTGGAACCGCTGTTTCCGTTTATTAAACAACTTGATTTTACCATTCACTCTAAAAACAGTTTCCCCCATTCGGCCGGCATAGCCTCTTCCGCTTCGGGGATGAGTGCGCTTGCATTGTGCTTGTGTTCAATGGAAAAAAAGCATTTTGGATTCAGCGGTAGTGATGATGATTTTTTAAAAAAAGCTTCCTATGTCGCCCGCCTGGGTTCGGGCAGTGCTGCCAGATCGTTGTTTGGCGGAGTGGTTAGCTGGGGTGAAATAGAAAACCTGCCCGGCACTTCAAACCTGTGGGGCAGTGCACAAACCGCTAACATCCACCCCGATTTTTTATCGTTCCACGATTCAATAATTATTGTGGACGCAGCTCAAAAAAAGGTCTCCAGCCGCATAGGCCACGGGCTTATGAACAGCAATCCGTTTGCTGCAACGCGATTTAAACAGGCAAAATCAAATATTTTGGAACTGATAACTGCCATGAAAAGGGGTGATATGGATAAGTTTATCAACATTACCGAATCGGAAGCACTCACACTGCATGCTATGATGATGACTTCAAACCCCTATTATCTTTTGCTAAAGCCCAACACCTTAAATATTATAGAACGCGTTTTTGAGTATCGTAAACAAACCGGTACCCCTCTAGCGTTTACACTGGATGCAGGCCCCAATATCCATTTACTTTATCCCGATGCGGTAAAATCCGATGTTCACAAATTCATTGATTCGGAACTAAAACAGTTTGCTTTTCAATCGATGGTAATTCAAGACAGGGTTGGAAAGGGACCTGAAAAACTATCCATATGACCGAAACCCGTTTCCCATACTTTTATGCTAAAATTTTACTTTTTGGCGAGTATAGCCTGATGGTTGGTTCCAATGCTTTTAGCATGCCTTTGTCGCAGTTTGGAGGAGAGTTGAAATTTGCGAAAACCGAGAGCCTGCAAGGGCCTGAAATCCAATCGAATTACAATTTAAGAAAGTTTGTGCAGGCGCTAAAAAAAATGAATGAACAAAAGAAGCTACCTGTTGTTTTTGATTTTGAAA
>WGDP01000131.1 GCA_015493215.1 Bacteroidales bacterium
CAATTAAGGTCAAAAAACATGGTCGAAAGGCAAAAACAATTTTTAAAACCGGTCTCGACTTCATTACAAAATGCTTTCTTAATGATAGTTATATGCCGGAATTTAATATCTTTGAATTTTTGTCATGTACTTAGTAAATATTATTTAATATATCAAAGCAAATAAAAGAAACTTTTAAATAAACGAAGAATTTGCTAATGATGGTTATGTCATTTGAAAAGTGTTCCAGTATTTAAATCAAAATTATACCACTATTTAAATGACATAACCATCATTTTTTTGTTTTTAAAAGAAATTTTTGCGCTTTGAAACAAATAGGACGCGTAGTAAAAACCGGAACCAGCATCTCAATTACTTAGTAACAAAGCCTTAAGGAATTTTATCAAAGATTACTGATTATTCCAAGTGTCAATAGTTATCATTGCATTATTATTATGGGTGAAACTACCTGTTACACTTCCATAACCAATACCAAGAACATCTCCATTTGGAAAATATACTGTTACTTTTGCTTGCACTGTTCCATTGTATGGATCTTGGCCAACACAAGAAAACGATACCTTGGCATAATTAGGTAAAGTGTAAACAGAAACTTTATCACCAAGATCATCTCTAACCCATGTAGGCGGAAAATAATTAAAATAATAAATATTTTCGAAATCATTATTCGTTATTTCAATTATTGCATAATAGCCTATTGCAACTCCATAAGGAAAGCTTGGTACTGTCACTTCTGTAGTAAATTTTGGATTAGATTGAAATTGTTGTGAGTAAGCATTTAAACCAAGAACAATTACCAAAAATGAAATAAATGTTAGCTTTTTTAATGAATTTTTCATAGCGTATAAAAATTAAGTTATCCTACTCTGTTAATGGATTTTCGGATTACTCCATTTTTCAAAGATAAAAAATTTTTTAATTTGAATTGTAAAAATTTAGAAATAAATTAAGATATTAGCCCTACATAAATATTTTGTAGCTCATAAATATCTTATAATTAAGTGAATAAAGCATCTAATTATTTTTGGATAGATTCTGATTTATCCATCTTAAATAATGTTGTTGATTCTAAATTTCAAAAATCCGTTATTAAATTTACTGTTATTCGGTCTCTAAATTTTTTTTATGTCAGCCAGCTTAAAAAATTGTCTCTGTTAATTACCTCAAAACTTGCATTTTTATAGGTATCAAGCCATTGCTGTTGGATTTTTACTTTTTTAGGGTTCCATTTAAATTCATATCCGTAAAGTCTGCCATCACGCTCTTCCACAAGGTCAACCTCTTTTTTGTCGTAGGTTCTCCAAAAATAATTGTTGCTGAACAATTTATGATAGTGCTGGTATTTTAATCGCTCCATCACCATAAAGTTTTCCCACAACATACCGATGTCGTTTCGTTCGTCAATAAGGTTAAAGTTGTTGATGATGGCATTTCTTACTCCATTATCGAAAAAATAGTACCGATAAGTTTTGGTTACCTCTTTCCTAAGGTTGCCCGAAAACCCGCCAATTCGTTTAATAATAAAGGCTTTTTCAAGAAGGTCGAGATACCGGGCTATGGTTTGTTTGGACAATCCAAGGGCATTTCCCAGTTCGTTCAGTGAAACTTCATTGCCAATTTGATAAGATAACAGGCGTAATAAATCGTAAAGTTTATCAGAATTACGGATGTTTTCCATTTCTAAAATATCTTTTAGCAAATAAGCATTTCTTAATTCATGCAGGTACGAAACTTTGTTCGTATTGTTTGTTTTCGTCAATACTTCGGGATACATACCGTAAATTAAATACTGTTCCAAATTTTGCAACAGATGCATTCCGCCAAACTGTTTTTTTAACTCGGTAACCGAAACCGGAAACAAAATATTGGTAATGGCTCTTCCCGTGAGTGGTGCACCTACCTGTGAGGTGAGTTTAAATGATGATGAACCACTGGCAATAATGGTTTTTTCCGGAAAATTGTCGATTAGTATTTTTAATCCCCAACCTATTTTGGAAATTCTTTGAGCCTCATCAATAAAAATAAACTCATAATCGTGAAAAGCAGTTAATATTCGTGTTTTATCTTCTGAGTTTAAAATTCGCCGTAGCTGAATATCATCCCCGTTTCCAATAAAGACGGCATCCTTATTCTTGTCCAACATCTTACTTAAAAGTGCGGTTTTTCCAACGCGTCTTGGCCCATATAACAAATTGACCTTACCTTTCTTAAGAAACTCAATATCCTGTTCATAATTTCTTTGAAGCCACATTTTTATAAGGTGTTTATTAAAGGCAAAGATAATAAATAATTGTAAATACGGCAACCAAACTTGCCAAATTTATGATAATATGGTAACTAAACTTGCCAAATTTATAATGAACTTGTTTAAAGTCTTTTATTTGAATCATTGGTAAAATATTGTAAATCAGAAAAGTGAACATCTTTTTTCATTGACCCACCCCTGCGCCCCTCCAAGGAGGGGAATTATGGAATTCATTTTCTGATTTACAATATTTTGCATTCATTATCATCAAGTTAACTTTAAACAAGCTCAATATTTGGCTATCAGAATTTATTACAGTGAGTAAGCCGCTTCTTTAGGTTCTTATTTTTTTACAACTTTTCCGGTAAAGGTTTGTCCGTTGAGGGAAATATGGTACACATAAACTCCCGGTTGAATGTTGGTTTTATCAATATTCCAAAAGCAGGCATCTGCATTACCGGTTTGTTGGTGAATCAATTTTCCCGATAAATCGAATATTTTTATTTCATAGTTGTAAATACCGTTCCATTTAAAGGTGGCTTTGTTGCCAACGGGGTTTGGATAAACGGTAACCTGTTTTGGGATATCTGTTTGAGCAATGTTTTCAATCAACGCCGAATCAACCATTAAAAGTTCCTTATAGGTTTTATCCGGGGTTTCAACATACATGGTGTCGTAAACCATTTCGCGGTTTACAATCATGGCCACATAAACGGGCAGTGTAAGGGTATCGTATCCGGCAAGCTGATAAGGGAAATCGGGCATATCGTCATCATAAATATACCACGAAAAGGTTAATCCGAATTGGGTGATGGAATTGATGGTTACACTGTCGCCGGTGGTATTGATAATATGCAGCGGGATGCCTTCGCTCATTTGAATTTCATCCTGGAACCAAACGGTATCGGGGTCGAAGTGAAGTGCCTGCTCGTTAACTACAAACCGATGCGGGTCGGGCAATCCGACAAAGGGATGATTAGCGTGGTGGCCTGAAGCATCGGCAGCAAAAAGATAATAATTGACGGTGTCTCCCGGTTCGGCACCGGTAATATCTCCGGAATAGGTCATGGAGTTACCTGTTTCGGACGACATTAAAACGGTATCGAAATCACCTTGATTAACCTGATAAATAATAAACACCGAATCCTGATAAACCGGTTGTCCGCTATAATTATATAATGTAGCCGAGATGGGGTAGTTGTATTTGAAGTCAACGTTGCCAAGTGTAGGCACATGCCAAATATACAGCTGATTGACATCGGCAATGCCTTTGGTGCGGCAATGCAGGGCATCGGTGTCGTACCAACCCGAGTAATAAATTCCTTTAACTTCATAACCGGGCATGGCCTCTTCGTAAGCTGATAGGGCATCATTATCCCAGGGACTTCCAGTAATGGGTACCAGTACTTTTTTATTTAATATCAGCGAGTTGGTATAGGGTGTTTCCTGAGGTGACCCGGGGGTAAAAACCCGATAAACTTTGAAATGGTCGCCATAGCTGCTTATCTGGTTAGCAAAATAGGTTGCCACCGCTTCAAAATCGCTGTAGCGCGGGTCGGTTGATGCTACCTGGCCAATCATAATTTTATCGGGAGATAGAAATTTCCCCCAACAGTCGATGTGCTTAATGTATTCTCCCAACGGGTCGAGGGTGATAAAATAGGGGTCGTTTCCGAGGTAATTTTTAACAAGGGTATCAACATCCTGTTCCGACAGCGAGGGGTTTTCTTCCAGTACCAAATCGGTTGAGGCTGCCTGTCCCATGCCGTTGCACATGTAGTTGCCTCCGGTATGGGTAAGGTTCATGCCAAAAAGGTTGATGCCAAGATATTGCGCAATTACCGAAGGAATATTGTTGTCGTTGGGTCGGGGACGGTTATAAGGAAAATCGACAATACCCGCTTGATTGTTGCCGTCAAAAATAAAAAAAGGGCCGTAGTCACGTGTCCAATATGAGTCGGTTTGGGCAAAAACAAAATCACATTGCGAGGTGTCAACATTGTTGGAAACATAAATACCGAGCACACTTTGTTTTTGTTGCTGATTGGCTACAATGGTCAGCACGCGGGTGTCCTGTGCCATTTCGGCAATAAGCGAAACGGGGATGCCAAACGGGTAGCGAATCATAACCGCCTGCATTTGGTCAAACTCGGCAACATTGCGAATAAATCCTTCGGGTGGGTCGGTGGGGGTAAAATCGCGTTGGTTGGTATTGGGCTTGCTCATCTCCTCTTTTGAGAGATAGTGGAGCCTGCTATAATCTTTTTGTTGTTGGCCAAAAACTGACGAAACAAAAACGATAAATAAAAAAGATAGTGTGTAAAAATGTTTCATAATTAACCGGTTTTGGGAATAAAAATCCAATTTACTGACAAACCTATAAAATAAAACGTTGCCAACCTGTTTCGTTGCGATAGATAATCTATTATCTTTGTCAGGAAATTAAAATATATGATTATGTCGATACTTAATATTCTTAGTGTGGGAACCGCACAACTTGCGGGTTGGTTTGGCGGTTATGAAGTTATTTTAATAGTGGTGGTGGTTTTATTGCTTTTCGGTGGTAAAAAAATTCCGGAGTTGATGCGTGGTATTGGCAAGGGTGTGAAAGAATTTAAAGGAGGTATTTCGGAAGATTCCGATAAACAAGAGGATGATAAAAAAGAAGCCGGCACCAAATAGTTTTGAACTTCAATAAAAAAACCTCACCTGATTTGAGCGGGTGAGGTTTTTTTGTTTTTTGGCTACACCACAATATATGAAACATATATTGCAAAACCGAGCGAAACAATTATTAACAACCACTTTAAAGTAGAGTTAACATCGTCGGTTTCGGGATTGTAATCGTATCTTGAGTTGTGCGTTTCTTCCATTTTATTAAGGTAATTTATCCAATCTGCCACATTTGTTAAAGGCAACTACAAAGGCATCATAAATACCATTTACGTTACGAATTACATTTCTGCGGTCGCGTGCTTCGTTGTAAGTGGCGTACGAACCGACGGTATAAATATAATAGCCATTGTGGCGGTCTTCCATAATTTCATCAATGGGAATGTTGTATTGTACACTCAGTTTTTCGCGTGATAGGGGTTTGCCATATTTTGCTTTAATCTGAACCCTGTATTCCGGATCCGGTTTAACAGGTTGTTTAGGTTGTTGAACCTGAGCCGTAGAAGCGGTATCTGAAACCACCACCGGAGGAGCTACCGGCTGTTGTTCTTCAATTTGTAATACCTCAACCTGTTGTCCGGGCTGAACAGGCTCCGGCGTTATCACATCCTCGGTTTGCGAAGTGGTGTCAGTGTTGTAATCATCGTAATAGGGTGTTTCTTCACCGGTATTGTGATAAGGGGGTGGTTTTGTTTTGCCAACACCAAATCGCCACGAAAGCCCCAGCGAAGTGTAGTTATAAACGTCAAAAGGAAAACCTTTTTCCCAATGGTCGTAAGCGTCCGAATTCATCCCTCTGTTTACCGATTCGAGGGTAACATGAAGGTTGTCGGTTATTCTTAAATCGGCACCCATTCCCACGGTTAAAATACCTTCCAATGTACGTCCGCCAATACCTTTTCCGTGGCCGTTTCCAACCATGGCGACTATTTTGTTTGTCCCAAGCTCGTAAACGGTGGTGTTGTATTGTGTAAGTCCTACTCCGGTAATCATGTATAAATTAAAAAACCTGTCCGACCGTTTAGCGCCAAAAAGATTGTTAAAATTTATCGTAAAATTAAGGTTGGTTTCGATGTAGTCCGACTGAAAGTATCGTTTCCATTCGCGTTTGGTTCCTGCCAATTGGCCATATAAAGCCTGACCTCTGACCCCGAAAACATACGACAGCTGACGGCCAAACTGTAACCCGGCACCAAAACGCCACTCGTTTTCGTTGTTTGATACGGGCACCCATTGATATTGTTTTATGTCTCCGAAAAAAAGACTTGTTCCACCATTAAGGTTTAACTCCCAGTACGATTTATCCTGCGCTTTTAAACCGGAGGGTAAAAACAAAACGAAGGATAAAATGGCTGTAAAAGCAATGGTAAGTATATTCTTTTTCATAGATTTAGCGTTTTAACTTTTAACGAATCATCCGATTATAAGTTTCAGGTAAACCATCGTTGCCTTAAAACAGCCCTAAAAGTATAAAAATTTTGTTAATCCTCCTCCAACCATTTAATAATTTCATCAATTTGAATGGCAGGAATGTTTAGTTTGTTTTTTTTACGATATCCGTTGAGCTTTTGTTGAATGGCCGTTGCTTTACTTTCTTTAAGCGAATCCGGCGAAGCAAATCCGGCAGCCATGATGTGTTCGGCCCATATTTTGCTCACACCTATTTTTATAAAGTCATCGGCAGTAATGGGTTTTGCTTTTTGTTCGGGTTTCATTTGCGGGAAAAACAAAACTTCCTGAATGGATGGCTGGTTGGTAAGCAACATTACCAACCGGTCGATACCGATACCCATTCCCGAAGTGGGTGGCATCCCATATTCGATAGCGCGTAAAAAGTCGTAGTCGATAAACATGGCTTCGTCATCTCCTTTTTCAAGCAGTTGAAGCTGTTCTTTGAAACGGGCACGTTGGTCGATGGGGTCGTTAAGCTCGGTGTAAGCGTTGGCAAGTTCTTTGCCGTTTACCATTAGCTCGAAGCGTTCGGTAAGTTCTTCGTTTTTGCGGTGGCGTTTACAAAGGGGTGACATCTCAACCGGATAGTCCATGATAAAGGTGGGTTGAATGTAGTTTCCTTCACATTTTTCGCCGAAAATTTCATCAATCAGTTTGCCTTTGCCCATGCTTGGGTCGGTTTCGATATTTAATTTTTTGGCCACTGCTCTTATTTCCTCTTCCGATTTATGGGTAAGGTTGAATCCGGTAAACTCCTCGATGGCACCTAAAATGGTTTGCCGTTTAAAAGGTGCTTTAAAGTCGATTTCGTTTTCACCCACTTTTATTTTTGTTGTGCCGTACAAATCGATTACAATTTTTTCAATCATCTGTTCGGTGGTTTCCATCATCCAGAAGTAATCTTTGTAGGCAACATACATCTCCATTTGAGTAAACTCCGGGTTGTGGAACCTGTCCATTCCTTCGTTACGGAAATCTTTAGCAAACTCAAAAACCCCTTCGTATCCGCCCACAATAAGCCTTTTCAGATAAAGTTCGTTGGCAATACGCAGGTACAACGGCATGTTAAGGGCATTGTGATGCGTAATAAACGGACGGGCAGCAGCGCCACCCGGAATGGGTTGTAAAATGGGTGTTTCCACTTCGAGATATCCTTTGGCTGACAAAAAATTACGCATGGACTGTATAATTTGCGCCCGCTGCACAAAGGTTTTTTTAACATGGTCGTTTACAATTAAATCGACATAACGCTGACGGTAACGCTGGTCGGGGTCGGTAAAAGCATCGTACACCTTACCATCTTTTTCTTTAACGATGGGGAGGGGGCGCAGCGATTTTGCCAACACTTTGTATTGGGTAACATGAATGGTAATTTCACCCATCTTGGTAATAAAAGCAAAACCTTTTATGCCTATAAAATCGCCAATGTCGAGCAGTCGTTTAAAAACGGTGTTGTACATGGTTTTGTCTTCGCCGGGACAAATATCATCGCGTTTAAAGTAGAGCTGAATCCTGCCTGTGTCATCCATTATTTCGGCAAAGGAGGCTGCTCCCATCACCCGGCGGTTCATAATACGGCCGGCCATCGACACTTCCTGGAACAGGGTGTTGTCGCCGGGAAATTGTTCAAGCACCTCTTTGGCATAGGCCGATACTTCAAACATTTCGGGAGGATAGGGGTTGATGCCTAATTTACGTAACTCTTTAAGGGCTTCGCGCCTTACTATTTCTTGTTCGCTTAATTGCATAATTGATGTTTCAAAAAAAATTTTTGCAAAGGTAAATCAATTTCTATCACAATGAAAAAAGTAAAATGGTATCGGATAATATGGAGAAAAATTATCTTTGCCGATAAACTCCTAATAATTTTATTATGGTAACTATAAAAGAGGTGTCTTCACCTAAGGATATAAAACAGTTTGTTGATTTTCAGTTTGAACTTTACAAAGGCCATCCCTTTTGGGTGCCTCCCATCAAAGCCGATGAAAAAAAGGCGCTCAGCCCGAAAACCAATCCTGCTTTCGAGTTTTGTGATGCAAAATTCTGGCTTGCTTATAAAGAGGGGAAATGTGTTGGCCGGATAGGTGCGATTGTTAACCATTCTTACAACAAAAAGATTGGCAAAAAGATGGGAAGGTTCAGCCGAATGGAGTTTGTTGACGATAAAGAAGTTTCGAAACAGCTTTATCAAACAGCCGAAAAGTGGTTGAAAGAGCAGGGTATGACGGCTATTCACGGCCCGCTCGGTTTTACCAATTTTGATAATCAGGGGTTGCTGATAGAAGGGTTTGATTTTTTACCTTCCATTGCATCGGTGATGCATTATCCTTATTATCAAAAACATATTGAGGCGCTGGGATATAAAAAGGAGATTGATTGGGTTGAATTCAGGTTGAAGATGTGGGATGAAATTCCAGAGAAGGTTACCCGTCTTGCCAAAATCATTAAGGATAGAAATAACCTTGAGGTACTTAGGTTTAAAACCAAGAGTGACCTGAAAGGTGTTATGCGTGATGTTTTCGGCCTGCTCAACAAAGCCTTCGACGAACTGCCTTACGTGGCTCCTTTTTCGCAGAAACTGATCAACTATTATGCTGATAAATATTTCAAGGTGTTAAACCCCGAGTTTGTGGTGGTATTAAAAAAGGAGGGAAAAGTTGTAGCCTTTATTGTGGGGATGCCCAGCCTTTCGGAAGGAATGCAAAAAGCAAAAGGTAAATTGTTTCCTTTTGGTTTTGTACATCTGCTCAAGGCAATGAAACATCCTGAAGTGATGGATTTATTACTCACGGGCGTTGACCCTGATTATCAGAAACTCGGCTTGCCGGCATTGCTTATCAACGAGCTGCTTGGTGTTATTAATAAACACAACATCAAGTTTGTAGAGACCACCGGAATGTTTGAAACCAATAAAAAGGGAATTACTCATTGGAAAAGTTACGAGCACATTCAGCATAAACGGAGAAGGTGCTTTGTGAAAGATCTTTAGGATTGGATGTCGGATTTTATCAATTTCAGCAGTGCGTCAACAGCATCTGCTTCCGGAATATTTTTCTTTACAATTGTATTTGCCCTGTATAGGGTTATGGTTCCTTTTCCGGAGCCTGTAAATCCGTAATCTGCTTCAGCCATTTCGCCGGGGCCGTTTACCATGCAGCCCATAACGGCAATTTTTAGTCCTTTAAAACCAGCGGTTTTTTGCCGAACCCGTTTAAGCTGTTCCATAATGTTAAACTGCGTTCTGCCGCAGGACGGGCAGGCAATATATTCGGTTTTTGAATAACGCAATCCAAGCCCCTGCAATATATCAAAAGAGAGTTTTGTTAATGTGGATGTGTTAAGATGAGGATTCTCTAACAAAATGGCTTGAGCACCGTTTTTTAAAAAGTCAACGGTAAACCGAACGGTAGCATCCATTAAAAAGGATTCAAAATCGGGATTGTTACTTTGTATGGATGCTAATTGTAAATCACGGCTGTCAGCAATATATTTTCCTGACGGGAGGTACAACGAGCCGGCATTAAAATGGAGGTCGGCAAGTTTTTCGCCGGGGCTGCTAACAACAAGCGGTTTGCTGTGCCCAACTGCTGCCGCTATTTTCTGATGAGGTTTAACCGGATGGAAACTGAGTTTTTTCAAAGCCTCAGACGATACGCCTTCCTTATTGTAATAAGGTAATAGTTTTTTTGCCACCGGAATTTCGGCTTCGGGGTCTTCGGTAAGCGATACCCTAATGGTGTTGCCAATACCCAACTGCAGCAAGGTGCCTATTCCTGCCGCCGATTTAATTCTGGCATCGTTTCCGGCTCCTGCTTCGGTAACGCCGAGGTGAAGCGGGAAAATGGTGTTTCGTTTAATCATTTCCTGCACCAGCATTACGTTTGCTTGTTGCATAATACGCACATCGCTGGCCTTTAGCGAAAGGGTAAATTGTTCAAAGCCTTCCGCTGTTAAAATTTCGATAAACTCCAAGGCCGAAGCCACCATTCCTTTGGCTGTATTGCCATAACGATAGAGCATTCGTTTGGAAAGTGAGCCCCAGTTAACTCCTATTCGTAACGATGTATTGTGCTGCTTACAGATTTGGATCAGCGGTTTGATGTTTTGGGTGATTTGCCGGCGCGCTGCAATAAAATCGGAATCGGAATAGTGCTCTTTGGTTTTATCAGTAAGGTAGTTGCCCGGATTGATACGAACTTTGTCGGCTACCATGGCAGCTTTTTCGGTAACCAAAGGTGAATAATGCACATCGGCAACCAAAGGAATATTAATGTTGGCTGTGGCCAGATTCCGTTTAATAATTTTAAGGCTTTCCACCTCTTTAAGAGTGGCAGTGGTTACCCTGATAATGTCGCAACCGGCTGCGGCCAACCGTTTTATTTGTTCGGTGGTATCATGCACGTTTGAGGTTGGTGTGTTGGTCATGCTTTGAACCAACACTTTATGATGACCTCCCAAAACGAGGTTCCCGACAAAAACTTCCCGGCTGTAATAGTTTTGTTTCACGCGGTAAAGGTAGGGTTTAGTAACATATTTATAATATTCTTGCTTTATGTTGGTAAGAAATCCCAAAATTCAAATTCCAACACTTATATTAACAAAAAAGCAGTCCGCCTATAAATTTGACCACCATGAAAGGGCGGCTTATTGTATCTGTAATATATCTCGTTTTGAAATACTAAGCTGCCATTTCAGGGCGTTTATCTGCTCTTTATTTTCACCTGTAGCGATGCTACAGGCTAAAATAAGCAAGACTTTCAGCCTTGCTCTTCGTTATTAGCATAAAAAATGTTCTGTTAAAACAGCATCAATCTATACAATACCCATCATACATTAAAGTATCGCATATTTCAGCCAATTTAGATTGCAACAACCCCTTAGTTATCGTTTTTTTTTTCTTTCTTATTTTTCCCTCCGATAGTTATCGGAGCTATCGGGACTTTTTTTTCCAGTACGTTTCCTTTATGGTCGATAATAACTTCGAGTGTTCCTTTGCCATCAGATAGTTCAACTTCGTAGGCTTTTCTTTCGGAGTTGCCGGTTACTTCCGCCTTTTTAATTTCAAACTTGCCAAAAAGCGAATCAAGGGTTGTTTTTACCGTGGGTGACAGCTCTGAAATTTCAATACTGTATTCGGTCTTTTTCCAAATTCCTTCCGGGGAAAATTCTACTGAAAACGCCCTTTTGTTTTTAACAAATTCGGCTTCCCAAATGTTTTTATCCTCTTTTTCCCAGCTGACTTTTTTAATTTGAGGATATTTTTTCTGAAAGGCTGTTTTTACCTTTTCAGGAACTTCTTCTTTTTTGGGAGTGCTATTGCAGGCGCCCAGTGCTATTACCGAAAATACAATGATTGATAATAATAATTTTTTCATCTGATTAAATGTTTATTTAAATGATAATGAACGAAATAACAACTTACTCATTCCTAATTATCCTGCTGTTTTGAATTTTGTTCGGGCAAAGATACGATGTTTTTTATGAGCAGAGATTGAAAAAATGCCTTATAAGTGGTTGATAGTTTTGGCATAATTTTATAAAAGCGGTGCTTAGTGTTTACCGGAATAAATTAAATTTGCCATATGACAAAAATGAATATCGTCTTTTTATTTGCTTTTTTTCTTTTTGCATCATGCGGCAAACAGCATAACGAACCTGATTGGAGTTTTTGTGACGGTTGTCCCAATTCGGCATGGGCTGGTGAGTATGTGGGAGCAGGTGCTTTCTATTCAAGAAGCAATCCTGACGTAACGGAAGAAGTTCCGCTTGCTATTACCATTAACGAATTGCCGGATTTTCGTTTAAAAATTGAGGTTAATTCACCCAATAAGTTTTATGCTTCTTATAACGGGGTAAAAGATGACTCTGTATATTATTTCGACATGGCCGGTAGCGAAAAATCAATACATCTTAATTTACACAAAAAAGAGAATGATTTTAAATTAACCGGCAATGCCAAAACCTATATCATCGTAAACGATACGGTAGTGTTAAACCGGTCAGTAAGCTTTGAAATATTAAAAAACCGGTAGGTTTAACAATTAATTTCTTTACATGGTTGCTCCCGGTCCGATGTATTTATAATCGCCAAAGCCGAGGATTAAAATAAAAATTGGAGAAAGAAAAATTAAGCCCAATGTAAAACCTACGCCTTGTCCAAAACTTTTTGAAAGATCGTTTAGCACAATAATGCCAATAATTAGGTTTACAAGGGGGATAAACATTAACAGGAGCCACCAGCCGGGACGTCCTACCATTTTTAGCAAAATATAAATGTTGTAGAACGGTATTAAAACCGCCCAGCCGGGTTGTCCGCCTTTTTCGTAAATTTTCCACTCGGCAATAATCATTACAACAATAATTGCAAGATAAAACAGCATTGCACCTAATCCGAGAGTTGGGAACATTGATTCTGAGTCCATAATAATTGATTTAAAGGGTTAATAAAAAACTACAATTTCATTTCCGGAATATCCCCTTCAACAAGAATGGGTGCTCCGGTTTTTTCAACAATTTCTTCAACGCTTACGCCGGGAGCGCGTTCAAGCAGCTTAAATCCGTTAGGGGTTACGTCCACAACGGCAAGGTCGGTAACAATGCGTTTTACGCAGTTAACACCGGTTAATGGTAATGTGCATTGGGTAAGTAGTTTGGGGTTTCCTTTGCGGTCGGTGTGAGTGGTTGCGACAATGATATTTTTCGCTGAGGCTACCAAGTCCATGGCCCCCCCCATACCTTTAACCATCTTGCCCGGGATTTTCCAGCTGGCGATGTCGCCTTTGTCGGTTACCTCAAAAGCACCTAATACGGTGAGGTCAACATGGCCACCGCGTATCATGGCAAAGCTGGTGGCCGAATCGAAAAAGGCTGCCCCGGGAACATAGGTTACCGTTTGTTTGCCGGCATTGATAAGGTCGGCATCAATTTCATCTTTGGTAGGAAAAGGGCCAATACCCAATAAACCGTTTTCCGATTGGAGTACCACCTCCATACCTTCGGGAATAAAGTTGGCTACCAAGGTGGGTATGCCAATTCCCAAATTTACATAATAGCCGTCCTGCAACTCTTGTGCAATACGTTTGGCTATTCCGTTTTTATCTAAACTCATAGTTGTATTTTTTTTATCTTTTAAATTCCGTTTTTATTAAAATTCCAAACAACATGCATCAAATTACAAATAAACTCCAAATTCCAATGTTCAAATTCCAAAACTTCGTTCAGAATGTTTTTTTGTTTCAGTTTTTTTGATTTGAATATTATTTGGGTTTTGGAATTTGATTTTTGTTATTTAGTTCTAGTCTCTTGTTGTTGCAAACTCAATTCGTTTTTCATAATTCTCCCCTTTGAAGATTCGTTGCACGAAAATTCCGGGTGTATGAATACAATTGGGGTCGAGTTCACCTGCGGGTACCAGCTCTTCCACTTCGGCGATGGTAATTTTACCTGCCATGGCCATCATGTTGTTAAAGTTGTTGGCTGTGTGGCGATATATTAGATTGCCCATGGTATCGCCTTTCCAGGCTTTTACAATGGCAAAGTCGGCAGTGAGTGCCGTTTCTAAAAGATGCATTTTACCGTTGTATTCACGTACTTCTTTACCTTCCTGTACTTCGGTTCCGTAACCTGCCGGCACATAAAAGGCGGGGATGCCAGCGCCACCTGCACGAATCCGCTCGGCCAGCGTTCCCTGGGGGTTAAGTTCCACTTCAAGCTCTCCCGAAAGCAACTGCCGTTCAAATTCGGCATTTTCGCCCACATAAGAGGATATCATTTTTTTAATCTGGTGCCGTTCCAACAGCACTCCCAGTCCGAAGTCGTCAACCCCGGCATTGTTCGAAATACAGGTAAGTCCTGTAATTCCAGCATCGTGTAATGCCTGAATGGTTTTTTCCGGAATACCGCATAAGCCAAATCCACCCAGCATCAGGGTCATGTTGTCTTTCAACCCTTTGATGGCTTCTTCGGCATTTTTTACTACTTTATTCATATTATTGTTTTTTAGGTTTTTACATTAAGCCATAAAAGTATTAATAAATTCCAAAACACAAATTTCAAATTCCAAATAATCACCAATTTTCAATTATTAAAAATCAAACAGCAATGCTACTGCCTTGAATATTAAGTGTTGTTTATTGGAATTTATTTGTTATTTGGTGCTTGTAATTTGGTACTTGCTCAGCAGCCGATATATCTCGAAATTACCAATCTCTGAATTTCGGAGGTTCCTTCACCGATTTGCAGGAGGCGCTGGTCGCGGTAAAAACGTTCCACGTCGTAGTCTTTCATCAGGCCGTAACCACCGTGAATTTGAACAGCTTCGTATGCCACCTGATTGGCAACTTCGGAGCAGTACAGCTTAGCCATGGCAGCCTCTTTGCCGTAAGGTTTTTTATTGTCTTTCAACCAGCAGGCTTTGTAAAGCAGGTTACGAGCCAGCTCCACTTTCAGTGCCATGTCGGCCAGTTTGAAGGCGTTGATTTGAAATTTAGTGAGCGGTTTTCCAAACTGTTTGCGTTCCTGCGCGTAGGCCAGGGCTGCTTCGTAGGCTCCTTGTGCAAGTCCCAGCCCCATGGCACCGATGGAGAGGCGGCCTCCGTCAAGAGTGTGCAGCATAATGTGTGAACCTTCACCCTCTTTGCCCAACAGGTTTTCTTTGGGAACACGGGCATCATCAAAGTAGAGTTCAGCGGTGTTGGAAGCACGCCACATCATTTTGTCGTGCATCTCCTTTTGGGTAAACCCGGGGGTGCCTGTTTCCATAATGATGGTAGAGAATATTTTTTTACCATCTTTTTCGCCGGTTACCGCCTGCACGGTACAGCCTTTGGTAATTTTCGAGGCGCCGTTGGTGATAAATATTTTGGAGCCATTGATAATCCATTCATCCTCTTTTATAATGGCTGTGGTTTTTGTTCCCCGCGAGTCGGAGCCGGCTTCCGGTTCGGTAAGGCCGAAGCTCCACAGAGCCTCGCCGGTACAAAGCTGAGGAATGTATTTCATCTTTTGCTCTTCGGTGCCGTACTCCAAAAGCGGACTGATACCAAGCGAGTTGTGTGCTGCCAGCGTGGCTGCCGTGGAGCCGTCAACGCGGGCTAACTCTTCCACTGCAATAATATACGACAGGGTGTCCATACCCTGGCCGCCATATTGTTCGGGAACGTTCATCCCGAAGAGGCCAAGTTCACCCAGTTTTTTGGTAAGGTCGTACGAAAACTCTCCTTTTTTGTCCAACTCGCTTGCAACAGGTTTTACCTCTCTTTCGGCAAAATCGCGAACGGTGTCGCGTATCATCTGCTGCTCATCTGATAATTCAAAATTCATTTTTGTCTGTTTTTATGGGTTATAATTTTTATTATTTATTTAATTTTTTGTTTTCATTACTGTTTCTTTTTCCAAGCTTTTTTACATTTTCAGTTGACTACAATTTGTAGCCAACTCACTGCCTTCTTTTTAGCCTTTCTTTTGTCATAATTACTTCTCAAATAGTTTGTCTCAAAGATAGGTAATCTTTATGTTGTTTGGTTTAATTTGAAACAATCCTTACAGTTTACAAATCACTCAAATAAACCAACTGCACATCGGTATTTACCATATCGCCCTCTTTTACAGCAACTTTTTCGACAACAGCATCGGCTGCGGCCACAATATTGTTTTCCATTTTCATGGCTTCAACCACAACCAAGATGGTTCCGCGGGTAACCTCATCACCTTCTTTTACATTTACCTTGATTACTTTTCCGGGCATGGGAGCGAACAGGTTGTTGTCGCCATCACCCGAAGAAGCGGTTGAATAGTCTTCCGATTCGTTTAAAATATCCAGACGTTTGACGTTAAAGATATGTCCTGCAATGGACACAAATCCCTGACCTTTTTCATCTGTTGAAACAGACGCTGTGAAAAATCTGTCGTTTACTCTGAAATTTAATTTGTTGCCATTCAGCTCTTTTAAACAAACTTCGTATGGAGTATCGTCAAGGGTAACCTGAAGCAAACCTTCCTGATGTTCGTTGATAATAATGGTTTTGGTTTCTCCTTCAATTTCGAACGGTATTTCCATGATGTTTCGCCAATAGCCCAACTGTTCCCAAACATTATCCGATTCCAGCTGACGGTAAAAATCCAAACCGGCTAAAAGGTAAGCAAAAAGCGGAGCCTCCCACCCTTCTTTATTTTTAGAATCTTCAATGGTTTTTAGTATTTCGTCGGTATGCG
>WGDP01000132.1 GCA_015493215.1 Bacteroidales bacterium
CACTATTCCTGAGGTAATTACAAGTCATTACGCCTATTCTACCCATTATGGCTATAATCCGGAAAAATATACTTTATCAGGAATTTCATTAAATGCCATGTATGATAGTCGCGATAATGCTGCAACACCTTACAAAGGAATGTATGCATTAATAACTTTTAGATATAACCCTGAATTTTTAGGTAGTTCACAAAACGCTTCAAGTTTATGGGTGGAATACAGAGATTACATTAGTTTGTCAAAGAAACCACAGCCCAGCCACCTGCTGGCATTTTGGGTTTATGGTAATTTTCAAACATCAGGTCACTTACCCTATTTAGATTTGCCCGCATTAGGCTGGGATCAGTTTGGACGTTCCGGCCGGGCATATACACAAGGAAGATTTAGAGGAGAAAACTTAGTGTATTCTGAATTAGAATACAGGGTTCATCTATTGGGAATAAAGAAAAACCCCGATTTTATGGGAGCTGTAGCTTTTGTAAATACAACAACTGCAAGTAACAAAGATGCAAACATTGCTTTATTTCAGTATATGAATTTCGGATATGGTGTAGGTTTACGATTTATGATGAACAAAACATCAAGAACTAATGTTACTTTGGATTATGCCTGGGGAGCTTATGGTGCTCAAGGGTTATTTTTAAATGTGAATGAAACCTTTTAATACTTTGATCAACAAACAAAAGCTATGAAAACAAAATTACTAATTATGGCAATGGCAGTATTTTCACTGTTTAGCTGTAACAACCCAAACAAAAAAAGTGCAAATAACAGCACACAAACTGACAGTACACAAACTATTTACTATGGTGGAGACATTATTACTATGGAGGGTGATAAGCCCGAATATGCCGGGGCGGTAGTCCGCCAAAACGATAAAATTGTTTTTGTAGGAAAAAAGGATGAAGCAGAAAAGCAATATCCTAACGCAGTGCAATATGATTTAAAAGGCAATACCATGATGCCGGGTTTTATAGAACCACATTTGCATCCTTTGATAGCAGCCGTTGTATTATCCGGTGATATTATTGCCCCTCACGACTGGAATGTCCCCGAAGGAGTTAAAAAAGGAGTAGGTACCCACGAAGAGTTTATCAAGAGATTGAAAGAATCCGTTGCTAAAAACGGGAAAAAAGATGACATCCTTTTTATATGGGGCTATCATCAGTTGTGGCATGGCAAATTAAACAGAAAAATTCTTAACGAAATTGCCCCTGATGTGCCGGTAGTAGTTTTACATCGTTCTTTTCATGAAGCATTTTTTAATGATAAGGCCATTGAGATGGTGAACTTAAAAGAAGCTGATTACAAAAAGAATCCGCAAGTAGATTGGGATGATGGACATTTTTTTGAAGGTGGATGGATGGCTATGGCTCCAAAGCTAAGCAAGTATATGCTTAACCAAAAAAAATATGCAAAAGGTCTGGAAGATATGACTGCCCTTATGGAAAAGAATGGAATTACGACCATCGACGAGCCTGGTTTCCCAAATGTTGATTTCGACATGGAGTACAACTTATTAAAAGCAGAGATGGATAAAAATCCTCCCTATGAAGTTTATAATATCTTGAATGGAACTCAACTCACCAATATGAAAGGGAGTATCGAAAAGGCCACCAAATTTATGGAAAGCACCCCTGCAAAATACGACACCAAGAATATAAAAATTCTACCAAAGCAAGTGAAATTATTTGCCGATGGGGCTATTTATTCTTTGGCCATGCAAATGAAAGAGCCTTATACAGATGGCTTTAAAGGCAAATGGATGACTCCGCTTGCTTTATTCGAAAAGCAAATGAATTACTTTTGGGACAGAGGCTATAAAATTCATATTCATGCCAATGGCGATTTAGGAATTCAGCGCTGTATCGACATTACTCGTAAAATGATGGAACGAAATCCACGAAAAGACCATCATTTAACATTGCATCATTTAGGATATTTTACTGCCGACCAAGCCGACGAAATGAAAGAGTTGGGTATTGAGACTTCTGTAAATCCGTATTATTTATGGGCTTTATCTGATAAATATTCAGAGTATGGATTAGGTGAAAAAAGAGCAAAAAATTTAGTTGATATGAAATTGTTGGTTGACATGGGTATTCCAATGTCATTTCATTCCGATTTTGCCATGGCGCCGGCAGAACCGTTAACGCTTGTATGGACCGCTGTAAACCGTGTTACCAGCGAAGGGACAAAAATTACACAAGACCAGCGGATTGATGTGTTTACAGCTATGAAAGTAATAACAATTGCTGCTGCCCATACTCTTGAACTAAACAATAAAACAGGTTCCATTAAAGTGGGTAAAGATGCTAATTTTACGATCCTCGCAGAAAATCCTTTTAAGGTTGACCCTATGCATATTAAAGATATTTTTGTGGTAGGCTCGATTTATCACGGGAGGATTCACCTAAACAAACAACCAAGACAATTGGCAGGCGGATGGAGTGAAACTCAAGTAACGCCTGAGGTAGAAAAAGCTCTTAATTTTGTATTGCAACAAATGAATACTTCTGCTAAATTGGATAAAATTGTATCGGTTAAAACTCAAATCGTAAAAGGAAGAAACTATGCTATAGATTTTCAATTAGACAATGGAGAAATCTGGAATACTGTTGTTTATGTTGATCTGGGTGGCAGTATGAAAATAACCAAAGTTGCAACTTTAAAGAAAAAAATAATTTAAAACAAAGGATAATAATGAAAAAAGTAAGTATTAAAATAATGATTGCAGCAATGGCATTAATGCTATTTGCAGGAAGTACAGCAGAGGCCTGTACGGGTATTATGTTAAAAACCAAAGATGGTAAAACGGTTTCGGGCAGGACATTGGAATTTGGAGTAGAAGTATCAACCTCGCTCATTGCAGTCCCAAAGAATTATCAATTCGTTGGAAAGACAGATAATGGCACCGGGTTAAAATATAAAAGCAAATACGCTATGACAGGCATAATTACTTTTAAGGATATGAATATTGCCGATGGAATGAACAGTGCAGGGTTGTCTTGCGGTGCATTTTATTTCCCCACCTTTGCGGAATATACGCCACTAACAAAAGAAAACCAGGGTAAAGCCCTGTCGCCCGTTGATTTTAACAATTGGATTTTGGCTCAATTTGCTACTGTTGATGAAGTAAGAAAAGCAATAGAAAATAATGAAGTGGTAATTGTGCCAACCGTATTGGAAGGCTGGGGTGAAACCGCACCACCCTTTCATTATGTAGTTTATGATAAGTCGGGTAAAAGCATTGTTATTGAGCCTATTAAAGGTAAATTAGTGGTATATGACAACCCAATAGGCGTTATGACTAATTCACCAACTTTTGATTGGCATATGACCAATTTAAGAAACTACACCAACTTAAAAGCAGAGAATGTAAATTCAATGACGATTAATGGTGTAACATTTAAATCATTGGGGCAGGGTTCGGGAATGAAAGGAATTCCCGGCGACTTTACGCCACCTTCACGCTTTGTCAGGGCAACAGCATTTATTGTAACGGCAATACCTGTAAAAACGACCTATGAAGCCATCGGAGAGGTGTTTCATATTTTAAATAATTTTGATATTCCAAAAGGTTTCTCACGTGAGGTAGTGGATGGAACTGTTTATGCCGATTATACCCAGTTAACTTGTGCCAGAGATCCTCAAACGTTAAAATACTATTACAAAACCTATAACAATCAAACCATTAAAGAATTTGATTTGAACGATTTTGATGCGAACTCAAAGGATATTTTGATTATAAATACCAACAAGGGTTCACAAACAGTGATTAATGTAACCAAAGAATTAAAACCCTTGAAATAGATAATTTAACAGATATCAACAAAAATCTTTTTTATAGGCATATAAAAATCATCTCCAAACAATTCACTTGTTGAAACGAGCGGAAGTATTGATTCTCAAACCACAAAAAAATCAACCCATGAAAATAATTTGCATAGGCCGTAATTACATCGACCACGCCAAAGAGCTTAACAATGCAGTACCTGAAAAGCCGGTGTTTTTTATGAAACCCGATACCGCTTTGTTGTTAAAGCACAATCCGTTTTTCTATCCTGATTTTTCAAATAACATTCATTACGAAACCGAGCTTGTGGTTAAAATCGACCGCAACGGACGCAATATTGAAGAAAAATTCGCTCACAAATATTACAGCGAAATCGGTATCGGCATCGACTTCACCGCCCGCGATTTGCAGGCCGAAGCCAAAAAGAAAGGGCTGCCATGGGAAATCGCCAAAGCTTTCGACCAGTCGGCGCCGTTAGGAAAATTTTTGCCAAAGGACAGGTTTGATGATATTAACAACATCAACTTTTCTCTTAAAATTAACGGTGAACTGCGTCAACAGGGCAATTCAAAAGATATGATTTTTACCTTTGATCAAATCATTGCCTATGTTTCACAGTTTGTAACCCTGCGCACCGGCGACCTTATTTTTACCGGCACACCAAAAGGAGTGGGACCAACCCAAATAGATGATCATTTTGAAGCTTTTATTGAAGATGAAAAACTTTTGGAGTTTAATGTAAAATAACCTGCTCACCTTATAACACATCTAAATTAACTATGGGTACACCCATGTGCATTCCATTTTTATACTTTTGCTGTCATTAAAAAATAATCACTAAAAAATAAAGAATATGAAATTAAGATTATCGTGGTTGCTCATTGCAACTTTTATGTTCAACCTGACCGTATTTGCGCAGGAAGAAAAGAAAGAGGAGAAAAAGGGTTATCAGTTTACCGATAAGATTATTGTTCCTCACACTTCGGTTAAAAACCAGTATCGTTCAGGAACCTGCTGGAGTTTTTCAGGTATCAGTTTTGTAGAATCGGAATTGATGAGGCTTCAGGGAAAAGAGTATGACCTGTCGGAAATGTTTGTTGTTAACCATACATACTCCGACAAAGCCACAAAATATGTTCGTCTGAGCGGAAAACTCAACTTTGGTGCCGGTGCCGAGTTTACCGATGTATTCAGAGTTATTAAAAAATACGGACTTGTTCCCGACACTGTCTATTCAGGCCTCCAATACGGTGAAAAAAAGCATGTCCACGGAGAAATGGATGAAATTTTAAAGAGCTATGTTGATGCCGTTGTAAAAAATAAAAATCGCAAGCTTACACCGGTGTGGCACGAAGGGTTCGACAAAGTGTTGGACACCTATTTAGGTGACCTGCCCGAAAAGTTTACTTATGAAGGCAAGGAATATACTCCCGAAAGTTTTCGTGATATGACCGGTATCAATCCCGATGATTATGTTGCTTTTACATCGTATAACCACCATCCTTTTTATAAACCTTTTGCATTGGCGATACCTGACAACTGGTTGTGGGCCGACTGGATGAACGTTCCCATGGAAGACATGATGGCTATAATTGATAACGCCCTTGAAAATGGCTATACCGTTGCATGGGGAGCTGATGTTAGCGACAAAGGATTTTCGTGGAAAAAAGGGGTTGCCGTTGTGCCCGATGAAGATCGTCCCGATTTGGAAGGAACCGACAGAGCCAATTGGGAAAAACTCACCCCAAAAGAAAAAAGAGCTGCTTTATATAGCTTCGATAAACCTGTAAAAGAAAAAGTTATCACGCAGGAGATGCGTCAAAAAGAGTATAACGACTATGAAGTTACCGATGACCACGGAATGCAAATAGTTGGTATTGCCTTCGACCAAAATGGCGATAAGTTTTACAAAATAAAAAACTCGTGGGGAACCAATCAGATTTATAAAGGATACTTTTACGCTTCGGTTCCTTTTGTTGAGTTGCAAACCATTGGTATTACCGTACACAAAAAAGCCATTCCAAAAAAGATTGCCAAAAAGTGTGGAATTAAATAAACAGAACCCGGCATCAAAAAAAGCGCCTGCAATTCAGAGGCGCTTTTTTTGTGATTCACAGTTACCACAGCTAAAAATAAAATTGTACCTTTGAAACAACAAAACCGTTTAATATTTACAAATATTCTATTAACCAAATGCCTCCGGAAGATAATCTTATAGAAGCTATTGGCCTTTTACAACAAAAAGGAATTCCTTTTGCAGTTTATCAACACCCTGAAAACAATCAAATTTGCGTTATCGCACAGGTGGAACCGGTTCACATGGTTCATAATATAAAAGAGATATGTTTTTCCAGCGGGTTTTTGATTTTTCCTTTTGAATCGGCCAAAACCGGTATAGGCTATTTTATTAAAAACAACTTATATGCTTGTACCAACACCGAAATTAACGAATTAATCAATCGGATTAAAAAAATCCCCAACAGGGTTAAAGAGGAAACTAAAACAGAATCGTACGTACTGTCAAAGCCCGAATATCTTAACATTGCCCGCAGATTTATCCAAAAAATGAAGGACGGTAAATTACAAAAGGTCGTCCTTTCACGAATAAAAACCATTACACCTGACAAAGGTTTTAATTCCGCTTCTTTTTTTATGCGCCTCATAAAAAAGTACCCCGATACGTTTGTCTATCTTTTTTCAATTCCCGATGAAGGAACATGGGTGGGAGCCACGCCCGAAACATTATTAAGCCAAAAAAGCAATGGCGATATTGTTGTAATGTCGTTGGCAGGCACGATGGTGTATCCTGACAATGGAGAGGTTAAATGGGGGCAAAAGGAAATAATTGAGCAGGGTTATGTTTCAGCGTTCATTCGCGAAAGGCTTTTAAAACTTGGTATTCACAACTTTACCGAAAGTGCGCCAATTACTGTCAAAGCAGGACATCTTGCACACATTCAAACTATTTTTTCAATTCCGGGTAAAAGTGTAAACAACAACATCGACAAGTTGATAAAATCCTTGCATCCCACACCTGCTGTTTGTGGTTTGCCTCAAAACGAGGCATACTCATTAATTGAGACCCATGAACCACACGGCAGAAAATTTTACACCGGGTTTTTAGGCCCCTGGCTGTTAAATGGCAAGTCAGATTTATTTGTCAATTTACGATGTGCCGAAATCAATGGCGACACCCTAAATCTGTATGTTGGCGGTGGCCTTACTGCCGAATCCAATCCGGAAAAAGAATGGCAGGAAACAGAACTTAAAGCCCAAACGCTGAAGCGAGGGCTTCGCTCTAAGCGAAGCCCTCGCTAAAAACCGGCAGGAAACAGGGGGTTCGTAACCTACCCTTTCACTCAGCCGGATTAATTAACCGACTGTTAGGGACTAGTGCTCTTGCGAGGTCATACCCACTGACAGCCGGTTAATCCATACGGTTATTAGGGGCTAGCGCTCTTACGAGATCATTCCCATTGACAACCGGATTCAGAACACAAAGATAGATAAAATCAAATATGTTTCAGACAAAACGGTATCCATAAAGTTATGAATTGCTTTCATTTTGTATCTTTCAAATGCTGTATATTAAATACAGCCATAGAGTTCGATAGGCAATAA
>WGDP01000133.1 GCA_015493215.1 Bacteroidales bacterium
ATCCCTGATACAATAAGTTACAGCGGTAGTGATTTTCGATTTAGTTTCTACGGGATATTTACCAGTAAATATATCGACTTTCAAGCCGAGTTTTTACAAGCATACCTGAAAAATTACAATGCCACCGGTTATTACGGACTTGCTACCGTTAAATTTAACTCAAAAAATCATGCTTATTTGCAATACGATTGTTACAGCAACGATTATATTTCTCCCTTGAATAACCCTTGGTATATAGCCGGATACAACTATTTTTTTAAAGGGTACAAAATTATGCTGACACTTCAAACCGGTTTTCAGCAGTCTGATTCGGGCTGGGCAAACCGGACAAGTATAGAGTTTCAAATGTTTTTCAAATAAAAGGGATTTAAAAAATTACAATTATGACAAATGCAAATGACTGGCTTGAATTTGGCCAAAAGTTTCACGGACACAAATGTCCTGCTATGCCCATGGGCTTGAGGGTAGGCGCTGCCGCCATGAACAAACTGGGTGTGGAGCGAACAGGTGATGGTGATATTATTGCCATACTCGATTTAGGTGAAGACCATTGTGCTACATGCTATGCCGATGGTATTCAGGTGATTACCGGTTGCACTTACGGTAAAGGTAACATAAAAAAAACGCATAAGGGTAAGTGGGCGGTAACGCTTGTGGAGAAAAAAACGCATCGGGCAGTTCGGATAACACCCACAGCAACAGCCATGATGGCCAACAAACAGTCTCCTTTTTTTACCGAATACCGTGGAAAGGGAGTGCCGGCAACTAAAGTTCCGTCCGAAGTTGTTGAGCCGTTGGTTAATCGGGTAATGACCCTCCCGGATAAAGAGCTGTTTAATATCTCCGACGTATTTGTTTGCGATTTTGAAGAAAAGCCTCACAGCTTTAACGGTTTTGTTTGCGAAGAGTGCGGCGAAATGACCGTGATGGAGTATGGCAGAATTAAAGGTGACAAAAAGGTTTGTATTGATTGTGCAGGCTGATGTGGGCTTGTAACTGCGCAAGTTCGTTAACTACGCAAGCTTGTTCAGGTTTGCCCGTCCGAACGTGCCTTTTCGGCGCGGGCGGGCAACCTGAACGACATGATTCACCCGTCCGTCCGGCAGGCGGGTAACCTGAACTCCAAAGCTCGTTCAGGTTACAAACCTGAACGACATGATTCATCATAATGCTATTTAAAGGGTGGGTTGGTTTATAAGTTTGCTCCGCTTCGCTCGCAAAATACTGCTCCGAATCCGGATTGGTAAAGTCAAACCCTCGGTATCGTTATCCGTTAAACACCGGAGGCTTGACTATTGCTACACCGGCCACCCGTTGATACATTTACGAAGTTATCTTTCCCCGTTTCCTTTTATTGCTTTTTTACTTTCTTCATTCAGGTACCTCTTAAAAAATAGCTGCTTTAGCGAGTCCATTTTTTTGATTTCGTTGTTAAAGTCGAACAGTTCATTTTGCCACTGGTCGAAAAAGTGCTCGTTGTTAAAAAAGTCGAGGTACATGGTTGAGTCGTTAAAAAAATCCTTGGAAAAAGGGGAGGAGGGAACGTCAATCTGTTGCTCAAACCAGGGTTTAAACGCCCTGAACAAGCTGTCGGGATCAATGTCAGGGGTGGTTTCGCTTTTGCTGTTGGAGTAGCTCCAAACATAGGTTGAATCGTACCCGACAACATTTCCGTTTTCGTCATAAACCTTGTTAACCTTTATGGTAACCTGAGGTTTTCCGTTGTTAATGGTAACAGTGTCAACAATACTTTGACTTTTGGCCATCATGCCGCTTACCATTATTGCCATAAATAACAATACTTTTTTCATAGCTCATTAATTTTTTTGGTTTCAGGTGAAATCATCAAAAAATATTCCAATAAGCTACTGTCAGTTGCCTGATTAACAAATATTAACGACATGATTCATCATAATGTCATTCAAAAGATAGGTTAGCGTATAAGCTTGCTCCGCTCCGCTCGCAAAATACTGCTCTCAAGCTCGTTCAGGTTTGTAACCTGAACGACAGGGCACAACTAAACCCTCGGTATCGTTACCCGTTAAACACCGGGGGTTTGACTATCGTAACCATCATTTTTAAAACTTTTTTTACTTTTTACTTGACAAATCATTTTTTTAATCTACTTTTGCAAGTGATTACTCACATACATAATTTAAATGTAATAATATGAACCGTAAAATAGTTTTATCACTCAGCCTTATTTTATTGGCGGCAGCGTCATTATTGGGGCAGGAACAGCAGCCTGATGGCAGGATGGTTACCGATTCGGGTTTTTATCAATCCGTTTACAACCTCAGACCTGTTTTGTTGAAGAAACATAAAATGTTGTTGAACACACAGTTGGTGTTTCCGCGATTTTACAAAATGTACAACCCTAAACAGCAGTCGATAGGTAAAGTGCCTTCGTATATGGTGTTGAATGAGTTTTATTTTAACACTCTGTTTACTTACGGCCTTTCTGACAGCTGGAATATTTACACGGTAATTCCCGTGGTTGATATTCATCATTATTCCCCCATGGGAATTCAAAAAGGTGTAGGCCTTGGCGACATGCAACTTGGTGTAACTTACAGACTTTTGGGTAAAAATAAGGGGACAAGCGATTTTCTCTCCGCCGAATTAAAAACAACTTTTCCCACCGGAAAAAGTCAACTAACCGCTCAGGATTATCCCACGGGGCTTGGCTCGTTCAGGTTTATGCTTGCGTTAAACGGATTGCATAAATTTAATAATTTCGATTTATGGTACACCGGTTATTACGAGTACCGCACCAACCACTCGGGCATTACCGCAGGCGATGAAACCGGTTTGTTTGTAACGCTGCAAAAGTCGATAGCCACCGAACTTGGCGAATTTGGCCTTGAGGGTGGATTAAACAGCTATTTTAATTTTAAAGATATCAAGTCAGGTGTGGAGGTCCCCAATTCAAAAGATTACGCCGTAAACCTTTATGTTGGAGGCTGGTATAAATATCTTAATCTGATGTACATCCGGTTTGGGGTTCCCTATTCTATTTATCAAAACAGTGCCTGGATGACAAAATATCAGGTAATGGTTCAGTTTGATTTTCTGTTAAATTAAAAAACGATTATCATGCATCAAATACTAATTCCAATCGATCCGTCGGCATATACAAAAACAGCCTTTCGGTATGCGGTAGAAATAGCTTCGCACAACAAAGTAATTCTTGACGGGGTGGCAATTATTGACAACTTAAGCCTTGCCGAAGCAGCATCAACCTACGTGCCGCTTCCACTTGGAAACGAGGAGCATTTGAAACAAGAGCAACAATTAATGGAGGATGCCAAAGAAAAGGCAAACCGTGAACTTGCTGACTTTAAAGATCTTTGTAAAACAAAACGGTTGCATTGCTCGGCCAAACTCATGGTGGGTCGTCCTGATTTTGTTATTGAGGAAGCTGGTAAGTATGCTGACCTTATTGTTACCGGTATGCGAAACTTTTTTCATTTTGAAACTTCTAAGTCACCTGAAAAAACAGTTTCAAAAATCATGCATCATACCCGAACACCTCTTTTAATTGTTCCGGAGGTGTTTAAACCGGTTAAAAAGGTACTTGTTACATTTGACGGGAGCAACCCTTCCATTAGGGCAGCTCAGGAATTTGCAAAGTTAACATGGAATAAGG
>WGDP01000134.1 GCA_015493215.1 Bacteroidales bacterium
AGCGATAACCATACAAACTCAGCCTTGCCTACAATATGATTTTGAGGTACAAAGCCCCAATAGCGCGAGTCGGCAGAATTGTGGCGGTTGTCACCCATCATCCAGTAATAGTTCATTTTAAAAGTATAGGTGTCGGCCGGTTTACCATCAATATAGGCTTTTCCGTTTTTTATGGTCAGGTTATTGTGTTCGTAAACACGGATGGCTCTTTTGTATAAGGCCAGGTTTTTGGGTGTCAACTTAATGGTAGCCCCTTTTTTCGGAATCCATAGCGGGCCAAAATTATCGCGATTCCAGTCGAAATTAACATTTTGAGGGAAAATATCAGGATCGCGCATTCCGGCGGGTTCGTTTAAAACCTCAATTTTTTTAACCACCGGCAATTTGGCCAAAGCATCGCGGGCTTCGTCGGTAAGTACATAAATAAAATCACCGGGCAGGTTGGTTCTTCCCCCTTCGGTAATGTTCAGCTTGTCCAGTATTTTGGGGTTAATACTGCTTCCGTCGGTATAAACATGATATTGAAACTGCTGTTTGCCCGGATTATGAATCAATTTGCCATTGATATAAACTTCGCGGTCTTTAATTTGCAGGGTGTCTCCCGGCAAACCAATACACCTTTTTATATAGTTCTCCCGTTTATCAACCGGACGGTAAACGATATCGCCAAAATTGCGTTTATCGGTCCAAACCCTCTTTCTGCCATATTGCTTAACCAACGAATAGTAACTAACATTGCTTTGAAACCTTGTTGAAACCGTATCGCCTGCGGGGTAATTAAAAACCACGGCATCAAAGCGGTTTACTTTGCCGAATCCCGGAAACCGGATGTCGGGCAACTCAATCCATTCAAGATACGATTTGGTACTTTTGGTTAAAGGCATGGTGTGGTGAACAAAAGGAAATGATAAGGGTGTATTGGGAAGCTTAGGGCCGTAAGCCATTTTGCTTACAAACAGATAATCTCCCACCAGTAAACTCTTTTCCATGGATGAGGTTGGAATGGTGTAAGCCTCCATGATAAAGGTGCGGATAATGGTGGCGGCAACCACGGCAAAAATAATGGCATCGGTCCACTCGCGAGCCACACTCTTTTTTATCTCAGGCTGATCGTCGGGATCTACAAAATCAGCTTTTTCCTTATACACTACCCATGGGAAATAGATAAAGGGAACAACCACAGCCAAAAACTGTTGCCCTAAACCGTATTTACCAAAACCTTTGGCCAGCTCCACCAACATGAGCATATACATAAACACATTGATAAACGGAAAGATAAGCAGTAAATACCACCACATGGGCTTTTTAATAATCTTTAGAAAAACATAAAGATTGTAAAACGGAAGGATGGTACTCCAGCCATTTTGGCCGGCTTTAACAAAAGCTCCCCAAAGAAATATAGTGGGAATGGTAAATAATACGGGAAGGACGATAATAAATTCAAGCATAATTAAATATTTTTTCAGGCACAAAAATGCACTATTTTTATCTTTTTTTGGCGTTAATTATTGTTAATCGATTGTTAGGTTGTTTTAACAGAAAGATTGACAAAATTAATAAATCTTAATTATTCAAAATTCCAACATTTATATCCCTGTAATTTTAGTAACTTTGCCGCCTTATCTAAATTTATTCTAAATAATAAATTGTATGGAAGACAAATTAAGTCAAAATAAAGTATTAGAGGAAGTTACGGGGAGCGATTATAAGTATGGCTTTGTGTCGGACATTGAAAATGATGCCGCTCCGGTGGGGCTTAACGAAGATACAATCCGATTAATATCCGCAAAAAAAGAGGAACCTGAATGGTTGCTTGAATTTAGGCTGAAAGCATACAGGCACTGGCTTAAACTGGAGGAGCCTGATTGGGCTTTGATCCATCATCCACCCATTAATTATCAGGATATTATATACTATTCGGCACCAAAAAAGAAGAAAGAACTGGCAAGCCTTGATGAAGTTGACCCCGAATTGCTTGACACTTTTAACAAACTGGGTATTCCTTTGGAAGAGCAAAAGGTATTAGCCGGTGTTGCCGTCGATGCTGTTATTGACAGTGTTTCGGTAAAAACTACCTTTAAAGATACCTTGTCAAAACACGGCATTATTTTCAGCTCCTTTTCCGATGCGGTAAAGGATCATCCCAATTTGGTAAAAAAATATCTTGCCAGCGTGGTGCCCTATACCGATAACTATTTTGCAGCCCTCAACTCGGCGGTTTTTAGCGACGGTTCCTTTGTTTACATTCCCAAAGGGGTGCGCTGCCCCATTGAATTATCCACCTATTTTAGAATTAATGCGGCCAATACCGGACAATTTGAACGGACACTGATTGTGGCTGACGATGATGCTTATGTGAGCTATCTCGAAGGTTGTACCGCACCCATGCGTGATGAAAATCAGCTGCATGCCGCCATTGTTGAAATTGTTGTGATGAACAATGCCGAAGTAAAATATTCAACGGTTCAAAACTGGTATCCCGGCGACAAAGAGGGGAGGGGCGGCATTTATAATTTTGTAACCAAGCGGGCAGCCTGTAAAGGAGTTAACTCAAAAGTCAGCTGGACGCAGGTTGAAACCGGTTCGGCCATTACCTGGAAATATCCCAGCTGCGTTTTAATGGGCGATAACTCGGTGGGTGAGTTTTACTCGGTTGCCGTAACCAATAATCATCAACAGGCCGATACGGGTACCAAGATGATTCATCTCGGAAAAAATACCAAAAGCACCATTATTTCAAAGGGTATTTCGGCAGGAAAAAGTAACAACAGCTATCGGGGTTTGGTGCGGGTAAGCAAAAAGGCCGATGGCGCGCGTAACTATTCACAATGCGATTCGCTTTTGTTGGGTGATAAATGCGGCGCACACACTTTTCCTTATATTCAAACTGCCAACGATTCGGCCATTGTTGAACACGAAGCCACTACCTCTAAAATTTCGGATGAGCAGCTCTTTTACTGTCAGCAGCGCGGCATTGAAACCGAAAAAGCCATTGGGCTGATTGTTAACGGCTACGCCAAAGAGGTTTTAAATAAATTGCCCATGGAATTTGCCGTGGAAGCTCAAAAACTTTTGGCCATAACGCTGGAAGGAAGCGTAGGGTAACAAATTTGATAGAAATAGAAATTAAATCAGAAAACATTAAAACAGGATGTTACTAAATATAAAAAATCTTCATGTTGCCATCAACGGCAAAGAGATATTAAAAGGATTTAACCTACAGGTTAATAAGGGTGAAATTCACGCTATTATGGGTCCCAACGGAACGGGTAAAAGTACGTTGGCAGCTGCCATTACAGGCAGAGAAGGGTATGAAATTACCGAGGGTGAAATCATTTATAAAGGTCAGGTTATAAACGATTGGACACCCGACAAAAGAGCCAACGAAGGGGTTTTCCTCAGTTTTCAGTACCCGGTTGAAATTCCCGGTGTGAGCATGACCAATTTTATGCGTACGGCGCTTAATGCCAAGCGCCAATATCAGGGCTTGCCGCAAATGAAAGCCGGGGAGTTTTTAAAGCTGATGGAACAAAAAAAGAAATTGGTGGAAATTACCGCCAAACTTACCAACCGTTCGGTAAACGAAGGCTTTTCGGGAGGTGAGAAAAAGAAAAACGAAATCTTTCAAATGGCGATGCTTGAACCCACTTTGGCCATTCTTGACGAAACAGATTCCGGTCTCGATATCGATGCCTTAAAAGTGGTGGCCAAAGGAGTTAATGAACTCAAATCGGATGAAAATGCCTTTGTGGTGATAACCCACTATCAGCGTTTGCTCGATTATATTGTACCCGACTTTGTGCATGTGATGTATGGCGGAAGGATTGTAAAATCAGGTGGTAAAGGGCTTGCCCTTGAACTTGAAGAGCAAGGTTATGAATGGGTGAAAGAACAGTTTGGGGAAGAATAAAAAGCTATGAAATCAAAAAACAAAATCATAACACCCCTTGAAAAAGAGCTGCTTAAGGTGGCCGAAGCCAAAGTGTTGTCGTTAGAAAAAAAGTCGGGTAGCGATTTTGAAGAACTGCATAAGGCTTTAAAAGTGTTTAAGGAGAAGGGGCTGCCGGATAAGAATTTAGAAAAATGGCGCAATACCGATCTGTTTGAGTGGTATCAGAAACCCTTTTCGCCGGTTGCTGAAAAAGAAAAATTTACAAAAGAGGTGGACGACATTTTTCAGTGTACCGTTCAGGGCTTCGACTCAAACGTGGTTTCCATTTTAAACGGACATTACTATAGTCCGGAAAGAACAACCTTGCAGTCGTTTAAAAACGGATTGATTATAGGTAGTCTCGCTAAGGCAAAAACCCAATATCCCCAATATTTTAAAAAGTATTATAATAAAATTGCCCCAGTTGATACCAATGAAATTACAGCCGTAAATACATTGTTTGCCGAGGATGGCGTTTTTATTTATGTGCCTGATGGTGTTGAAGTTGAGTTGCCTGTGCAGCTGATTAAACTGGTTAATAAGCGCGGGCTGATGCTGAACACTCACAATTTGATTGTGTTGGGGAAAAACAGCAGCTTTACCTTTTTGCATTGCGACGACTCCATCAACCATGACGATAGTTTTATCAATACTCTTACCGAAGTGCATCTTGGCGAAAATGCTTCGCTTGACCTGTATAAGCTTCAAAATATTAATGATGAAACCGTTTTGTTAAACAGCAGTTTTTTCAGCATGGAGCGCAACAGCCGCCTGAAAGTAAATGTGCTGACATTCAACGGTGGTTCAATCCGCAACGAGCTGCATGTTAATCTTAATGGCGAGGGTGCCGAAGCCGATTTAAGCGGGTTGTACCTGATGGATAAAAAGCAGCATATTGACAATCAGGTTTATGTAAATCATAATGCCCCGCATTGTAATAGTAACGAAGTTTTTAAGGGGATTCTCGATGAGGAAGCTTCTGCGGTTTTTAACGGCTATATTTTTGTGGAACGCGATGCGCAAAAGACCAATGCCTTCCAACGAAACAATAATATTTTAATGACTTCAACTGCCAAGGTGAACACCATGCCTTTTTTGGAAATTTATGCCGACGATGTGCAATGTAGTCATGGTGCCACAGTTGGCCAGCTGGATAACGAAGCTATGTTTTATTTGATGCAGCGTGGCATTCCGTTTGAAGATGCACGGATGCTGTTGATGTTTGCTTTTGCTGCCGAAATAACCGATGATATAAAAATAGAAACCTTAAAAACCAATATCGATGATATGGTTAAAAAAAGGTTGCGGGGTGAGCTTTCCATTTGCGACCGTTGTGTATTGCACTGTACAACACCCGACAAGCCCATTGAGTTTGAAATTGACTTAAGCAAGATTTAAGAGGGGAACACAAAACCGGAGTGGAATAAAAAAAAGTAGCGAGGCCGAGAATTGAACTCGGGACCTCCGGGTTATGAATCCGACGCTCTAACCAACTGAGCTACCTCGCCTTTTTTGGAGGTGCAAAAATAACAAAAACCATCATTTCGCAAACTAAAATAGCGAAAAATATTTTTTTTCTTTTTTTCGGATGCAATTCCGTTTTTATGTACTTTGCCGGTAAGTACAGATAAGCATGGAAGACATTTATAAAACGATTGAAGGAACATCCGAAGGGCTTTATAAGGAAAAGGGCAGTAAGTTCATTGCTCGTGCTTATCATGTTGAAAACGAAGAGGAAATAAAAGCCGTTTTATTAAAGTTGCGAAAGGAGTTTTACGATGCCCGTCACCATTGTTATGCATGGCGCATTGATGTACGTGCCGAAAAAACCCGCAGCAATGATGACGGAGAACCTTCCGGCTCGGCAGGGAAGCCCATTCTTAATCAACTTTTTTCGTTTGAGCTTTACGATGTGTTGCTTGTGGTAATTCGTTATTTTGGCGGAACCAAACTGGGCGTAAGCGGACTGATAAATGCTTATAAAACTGCTTCGCGTGAAGCTTTGGAAAATGCCAATATTGTCGAAAAGGAGATTCGTGATTTGTATCAGGTTGATTTTGAGTATCCTATGATGAATAGTGTAATGCGTATAATAAAGGAGGATAATTTGACTATTGTGGGGCAACATTTCGATAACCATTGCACCATTGAACTTGCCCTGCGATTATCAACGATCAATAAATCGACAAACCGATTGAGCAAAATTCATGGGGTAAAATTAAAAAAACTGTAAAGCAACACCTTAACTGTTTTTACCCGGTTTGGGCTTATTTTACAAATAAAAAAATAGAAAACAAATGTTGCGATGCCTTTTTTTTTAACTTTTTTTTGTTCACTTTTGTTAATTCAAATTTTTGACCCTGACAGCAGCCGTATTTGTAAATTAAAGTAGTATTAAATTATTTGTATTGAAAATAGATTTACTGTAGATGAAAAAAAAGCATGTAGAAGTTTGGGATAATATTTTGGCGGTTATAAAGGATAATATTCCTCTTCAAAGTTTTCAAACATGGTTTGTTCCCATTGTTCCACTTAAGCTGGAGAATAATATTTTGACGATTCAGGTGCCGAGTCATTTTTTCTATGAGTGGCTTGAAGAGCATTATATTAACCTGCTTAAAAAGACCATTAAAAAGGAATTGGGCGCCACCGGAAGGCTTGAGTATAGTATTATTGTTGAAAATTCTAATTACGGGCGCAGAGGCCATTCAGTGAAATATCCTACATCCAATAAAAAGGCGGTTCAAAACAGGCCGGTAAATATGCCTGTTAATTTAGGCCGTTCAAAAGAGATTCCAAACCCGTTTATTATTCCGGGGCTTAAAAAAATTAAGGTGGAGTCGCAGCTGGTTGAATCCTATTCGTTTGATAATTTTGTTGAAGGCGATTGCAACAGGCTGGCACGGTCGGCCGGTTGGGCAGTGTCCGAAAATCCGGGTAAAACCGCCTTTAACCCGTTGTTTGTTTACAGCCAGACAGGCCTCGGAAAAACACATCTTGCCCATGCCATCGGGTTGCAGGTTAAAAATAATTTTCCTGAAAAGGTTGTGCTTTATGTTCAAACCGAGCAGTTTATCAATCAATTTATCGACTCCGTAAGAAACAACAATCAAAATGATTTTGTTCATTTTTATCAAATGATTGATGTTCTTATTTTGGATGATATTCAGTTTTTGGCCGGAAAAGAAAAAACCCAGGATGTATTTTTCCATGTGTTCAACCATCTGCATCAAAATAACAAGCAAATAATCATTACCTCCGATAAACCGCCCGTTGAGTTAAAAGGTATGGAACCCCGTTTGCTTTCAAGGTTTAAATGGGGACTTGCTGCCGACCTTCAGGTGCCTGATTTGGAAACCCGGATGGCCATTTTACAAAAGAAATTGTACACCGATGGTATTGAGATGCCCTACGAGGTTATTGAATATCTTGCCTACAGCATTACCACCAACATTCGAGAGATGGAGGGAGCACTGATTTCGATTATGGCTCAGTCGTCGTTGAATAAAAAGAAAGTTACGCTCGACTTGGCGCGCCAAATGATTGATAAGTTTGTAAAAAGTACCGTGCGCGAAATTTCCATCGATTATATACAAAAGGTTGTGTGCGACTATTTTAACCTGCCGGTGGAGGCCATTAATTCCAAAACCCGGAAAAGAGAAATTGTGCAGGCACGTCAGTTGGCCATGTTTTTTTCGAAGAAACACACTAAAAACTCGTTGGCAACCATTGGTATTCATTGTGGAAATAAGGATCACGCCACGGTTTTACATGCCGTTAAAACCATAAACAACCTGATGGAAACCGACAAACAATTTAAGGTTTACGTTGAAGACATCGACCGTAAACTGAAAATGTAAAATACTACCCAACATATTTTGAAAACCCGCCTGTGAGCGGGTTTTTTTTTGATTTGACCTGTCAATCTTTCAGGTCGGGGAAGGGATTGTGTGCGGAGACATGAAAGGTTGCGCGGGGATATTAAATATTTAAATCTTCCTTATCTTTCCGGTCGTTTCGCGCAAGGCTAACCTCGACCGAAAAGATACTGCAAAAACGAATTATCTTTATGGTTGAGGTAAATTCATGGCTGTTTACTGTGGCATAAAGGTATATTTTTTTTTGAAATGGAAAAGAAAGGAGGTGTTAATAGTTAAAGGAATTAGTCGATAGGCTCTTGAAGCCACTGTGAAATACTCCATAGATATATTAATACATCTTTCGTTTTAACGTACTTTTGCATGATAACATGAGTAGGTTAAAAAAATACAGCGCGGTAATTTTATCTGCCGGCCGCTCGTTGCGCATGGGCAGGCCGAAAATGATGTTGCCTTTTGATGACAGCCGCACTTTTTTGGATGTTATAACCGAACGTTACAGCCATTTTGGTTGTAGGGAAATAGTTTTGGTGGTGAATGCTGAAAACAGCCCTTTGGCCAACAGTGTAGTGGCGAAGAAGCGTGTAAGCGTTGCAGTTAACACACATCCTGAATGGCAACGCTTTTATTCGGTTCAGGTTGGTTTAAAAGCCATGAAAGAGGAAAATCCCGTTTTTATTCATAACATCGACAATCCTTTTGTTGATGGTGAACTATTGCAGAAAATGGGGGCAGCGCTGCCTGCAAAGGGCTATGTAGTTCCCGTTTTTCAAGGTAGTGGCGGCCATCCGGTTTTGCTGTCAGCAGAGGTTGCCCGGCAAATTGTTGCGTCACCCGATCCTTTTGTAAATCTTAAGATGTTTTTAAAATCATTTGGCAGGGTAGAGGTTGAATCGGAAAATGACAATGTGCTGGTTAATATAAATACGATGCAGGAATATCTTAAATTTAAAGAGCAAAAAGAGTTGCGGTAAGAGATGGAGGGTTGAGCAGAGATGGTTATTGGGGTTTTTGTTGTTGTTCATTTTCGTTCAGATTGCCCGCCCGCGCCGAAAAGGCACGTTCGGACGGGTAAATCTGAACGAGATTGATAAAGAAAGAGTTACGATAAATGGAGGGTTAAGCCGAACGACCGTTCGGCTCAACCCCAATCTGAAGGAGCCGGTGTTGATCTTATATCTTGAAGCCCAACCTTTTTAAAATATCAACACTTTCCGCAGCAGCGTTATGCAGCTTGACCCTAAACGTATTGAACTCGCGCCGTAGAGGGTAGTTGTTTCTTTGATGTTCAAAAGTGTGTGCGGATCTTCTTAATCTGTTGTTATCGTTTAGTACATCGTAGGTAGAAATAATTGCTTTGCCGATAACCTGCTGTAATGAAAGCCCGGAGCAATTAATTTCGATTTCTGTTTTTTCGGGTACAGGAATGTTATTGGGATACCAATTTGCCAAACCGAGGTTGAAAAAGTTACTGACAGCCCTCACGGCCATGGCAGTTCCATTGGCTTTGCCATCCATTGAATATCCTGCAATATGTGGCGTGGCAATGGATACCAACGAGAGCAGTCCGGTGTCGATATCCGGTTCGTTTTCCCAAACATCAAGCACGGCAGCTTTTATCCTTTTTTGTTTGAAAGCGCTTATCAATACGTTGTTCGAAACCACTTCCCCGCGGGATGCGTTGATAATCGTTGTACCGGCTTTTAGCTTTTTAACAAACTCATCATCAAAAAGGTGGAAAGTGTTGTCGGTTCCTCCCCGGTTTAATGGAACGTGAAAGGTGATGATGTCAGCTTTACGGATTATTTCATCAAGTGGCACAAAGCCGGTTTCGCCCTCTGCCCGTGCTCGGGGAGGGTCGTTCAGCAGCACATTCATCCCAAGCAATGAAGCCATGGCAGCTACCTTTGAGCCGACATTGCCAACACCTACCACTCCCAGAGTGGAAGTTTTAAAGGAAAAATTTTGTTGCATGGCCAATCGTGTCAGTACCGAAGCCATATATTGCATGACCGAGCCTGAGTTGCAGCCCGGAGCATTTTTCCAAACAATACCGTTTTTGTCGCAATAGTGTGTGTCGATGTGGTCGAACCCAATGGTAGCCGTGGCAATAAACTTAACCTTACTTCCTTTTAGTAGATCTTCGTTGCAGCGGGTACGGGTTCTGATGATTAAGGCATCGGCATCTTTTACCGTAGCAGCGTTAATTTCATTGCCCGGACAATATTCCATCTCTACACCTAAAGGTTCGAACACACCTTTTAAAAACGGAATTTTGTTGTCGGCAATAATTTTCATTTGTTATTTGGTCTGTTTGATTTTGTCATTCGGATTGCCCGCCTGACCGGACGGGCAGGCAAATCCGAACGAGCATTATTAAACGTTAAAAACATTATTTCAACTTAAATTAAGTACTACCTGATACAACAAGGCGGCAATAACAGCACCGGTAACCGGTCCCATGATGGGAATCCATGCGTAAGCCCAATCGGTATCATCCTTGTTTTTTAATGGCAGAATCCAGTGTACAAGGCGGGGGCCGAAATCACGTGCGGGATTGATGGCATAGCCGGTAGTTCCTCCAAGGCTCATGCCGATGGAAAAAACCACCAAAGCCACGGGCAATGCGCCCAGAGAGCCGAGGCCTACTTTGGTACTTCCTAAACTGTGATATTCCAGTTGTGGTAGTGTAATCATTAAAACCGCAAAGACCAACACAAAAGTCCCTGTCATTTCCGAGAAAAAATTGCTGCGGAAATTGCGGATGGCCGGGCCGGTGCAAAAGCAGGCTTTTTTTGCTCCGGGAGCAGGTGTAACGTCAAAATGTTTTTTAAAAAACAGATATACCGTAAAAGCGCCAAACATGGCACCGGCTATTTGAGCCAAAATAAATGGAATCACTTTTGTCCAGCTAAACAACCCTGCTGTGGCAAGGCCAATGGTTACGGCCGGATTCAGGTGGGCGCCGCTTAAATCGGCTGTTGCAAATACCGCAATAAACACAGCCATTGCCCAGCCGGCGGTAATTACAATCCACCCTGCACCATGGCTGTAAGTTTTTTCGAGGTTTACGTTGGCCACCACGCCGTTTCCAAGTAAAATTAAAATAAAAGTTCCTAAAAATTCCCCAAAAAGTTCCTGCATCATATTAGTTTTTGCCTGTGCTTTTTTAAAACCTTTATTCAGGTTGTGCTTCGTCAATAAAATAATTTCTTGCAACCTCCTCGAAGGCAGCTATCTGGCTTAATCTCCATCGGCGGGTTTTACCAAGTTCTTTTGCCATGATAACGGCTACTTCGGGAGCGATTCTGATGCTTTCGCGAGCATCAAGAAAGAGTGCTCTTGTTCGTCTGGCCAAAAAATCTTCCACCGTACGTGCCATCTCATTTCGTACTGCCCAAGCCGCCTGTGTCTTATATATTTGAAGGCTTTCGCTCAATAATCCTGAAAGTTTTTTGTTTTCTTCACCCAGAGCCAACACCTTTTCTTTTTCAATACCGTAGGGTGCCAACGGATCAGTATGTGGATTTACATCCATGGTAAAGCCGTGAATGGGTAGATGGCGCGTAATGCAATCGCGTTCAATAAGCCCGCCCAAAATAATTGCTTTGTCAATGGCGTCTTCGGCCATTTTTCGATAGGTAGTCCATTTGCCTCCGATAATGGTTATCAGCCCTGATATTGAGATTATTATTTTGTGTCCGCGCGAAATTTCTTTGGTGTCTTTTTGATCGTTATCGGGTTTTGCAAGCGGTCGCAATCCGGCAAAAACACTTAATATATCTTTGCGTGTGGGCTGTTTAACAAGATACTGTCCTGCGGTTTCGAGCAGAAAATCAATTTCTTCATCCAGCGCCACCGGCTCCAATGAGTGACTTTCCATTAATGTATCGGTGGTTCCCACCACTATATGGTTGTGCCACGGTACGGCAAACATCACCCTGCCGTCGGGTGTGTTGGGAACCATAATGGCATACTCGCTCGGAAGAAATTCCTTGCTTAGTACAAGGTGAACTCCCTGGCTGGGAACCACCAGGTCGTTGGCACCAGGCTCATCCATTTTAATAATTTCGTTTGAAAACACACCTGTTGCGTTGATGACGGTTTTTGAATGAATGATAAACTCCTCGTCGGTTTCCCGGTCAACAGCAACCACCCCGTTTATAAGGTCACCCTCTTTAAGCAGGCCGGTTACTTTGCAGTAGTTTAACACCGACGCGCCATAATCAACAGCTGTTTGCGCAAGGCTTATGGCCATTCTGGAATCGTCAAATTGACCGTCCTGATAAATAACGCCACCTCTCAATCCGTCCTTTTCCACCGTAGGTAAAGCCTCAATAGCCTCTTCGCGTGAGAGGTGTTTTGACGAACCGAATCCCAGTTTGCCGGCCATAAAATCGTAAACCTTTAACCCGATTGTGTAAAACGGGCCTCCCCACCAATCGTAAGTGGGAATAACAAACGACTGATTGGAAACAAGATGTGGTGCGTTTTTAAACATCAGTCCCCGCTCGTTCAGCGCTTCAAAAACCAGTGATATATCGCCTTGCTGAAGGTAGCGAACGCCACCATGTACCAATTTGGTGCTGCGGCTGGAGGTTCCTTTTGAAAAGTCTTCCTGCTCCAATAGCAGCGTTTTATAGCCGCGTGATGCTGCATCAACAGCACAGCCCAATCCGGTTGCGCCACCACCTATTATAACAATATCCCAGATTTTTGATTTTTTGCGAATCTTTTTTAAAGTAGTATCTCTTTTCATGGTTTTAAAGATTTTAATCGAATGGGCTTTGTAATTTTATAACATCAATGCGACTGGTACCAGTTTTTGCTAAGTTCAATGGCTCGTTTCCAGCTTGCGATTGCCTGACGGGTTTTTTCAAGGTTGGTACCCGGAGTAAATACCTCATCAACCTGCCATTGCTTTTTTACTTCTTCAATGCTGCTCCAGTAACCTGTTGTCAAACCGGCCAGATAGGCAGCTCCAAGGGCTGTTGTTTCAGTTATTTTTGGGCGAACTACCTTGGTGTTGATGGCATCAGCCTGAATTTGCATAAGCAGGTTGTTGGCGGATGCGCCTCCGTCCACCCGCAGTTCGTGAAGTTCTATTTCCGAATCTTCTACCATGGTTTCAATCACTTCCATGGATCGAAAAGCAATGGCTTCGAGTGCAGCTCTGGCAATGTGTGCTTTTCCGGTACCGCGGCTTAATCCGATAATGGTTCCGGTGGCATATTGATCCCAGTGCGGAGCACCCAACCCCACAAATCCCTGAACAAAAGCAATCCCGCCATTGTCTTCCACTTCCTTGGCCAACGCTTCTATTTCGGGAGCGGTTTTTATTATTCCCAGTTTGTCGCGCAGCCACTGCACTACGGCACCTCCAATAAAAATACTCCCTTCAAGGGCGTAGGTAACTTTGCCGTCAATTTGCCAGCCAATGGTCGAGAGCAGCCGGTTTTTCGAAACAATGGGTTTGTCACCTGTGTTCATCACCACAAAGCAGCCTGTGCCATAAGTGTTTTTTACCATTCCCTCTTCAATACACATTTGTCCGAAAAGCGCTGCCTGCTGGTCGCCTGCAATGCCTGCAATGGGGATTTCGGCACCAAACAACTCCTTAGAGGTATGGCCGTATATTTCGCTGCTGGATTTCACTTCAGGAAGCATCTCAAAAGGAACATTCAGCATTTTTAACAGCTCATAATCCCACTCTAAAGTTTTGATGTTGAACATCAGTGTGCGGCTGGCATTGCTTACATCGGTAACATGCAGTTTGCCACCGGTGAGATTCCATATCAACCAGGTGTCAACGGTACCGAAGGCCAGTTTGCCGGCTTTTGCAAGCTCACGTGCACCTTCCACATGATCCAGAATCCATTTTACCTTGGTTCCCGAAAAGTAAGCGTCAATAACCAACCCTGTTTTTTCGGTTACCATTTTTTCGAGGCCTTGTTCCAAAAGGTCATCACAAAAACCTGCCGTGCGCCTGTCCTGCCAAACAATGGCGTTAAAAATGGGTTCGCCGGTTTCGCGGTTCCATACAATGGTGGTTTCGCGTTGGTTGGTGATGCCGATGGCTTCAATTTGGCCGGGCGAAATATTTTGCTTTTGAATGACTTCTTTGGCGACTTTAAGTTGAGTTTCCCAAATGGTTTTAGGGTCATGTTCAACCCAGCCGCCTTTGGGATAAATTTGTTCAAACTCCTGCTGAGCCATATTGACAATTTCGCCGGCATGGTTGAACAAGATAGCACGATTACTGGTTGTGCCGGCATCGAGTGAGAGGATGTATTTTTGCATGATTTCAGATTTTTTTTGTTAATGGACTTGCTTAAAGTCTTTTATTTGAACTGCTGGTGAAATATTTTACATTCATTGTCATTGGGTTAAATTTAAAAAAGTTTAATATAATATGGTGGCCAAAACTTTTAAAACAGCATTGAGCTTGTTTTCTTCGGGAATGGCACCGTCAATCCAATAAATTTTTGTTCCCTTTTTTTCCATTCTTCTGTACCAGGTCATCTGCCTTTTGGCAAACTGGTGGATGGCTGTGTTAAGGCTCGAAAACATTTCATCATAGCCAATCCGGCCGGTAACATAAAGTGTTAACCATTTGTATTCCAGACCGTAAAAGGTTAACTGCTCGGGTAATAGTCCTGTTTGCAGCAAATGCTCCACCTCTTCAATCATACCATGGTTTAATCTGTAAACAAGCCTGTCGGTGATGCGTTGTCTTATTTCCTGTCGTTCGTACGAAATACCAAAAATAACCGCATCGATGTCCGGCATATCAATCACTTTGTCAGGATTAAGTTTTTCGTATTCTTTAATTTCGATTGCCCGTATAATTCTGTTTCTGTCAATTAGATCGGTGGTATTGTGGAGGTTGCCGTAACTTTTTAGTTTTTCTCGTAATTCATCGTCTGTCAGCCTGTTCAGCTGTTTTCTTAAAAAGCTGTCCTCCGGTACCGATGTCAGTTTGTATCCGTTTAAAACTGCATCGAGGTAAAGCCCGCTTCCACCTGTTAAGATGGGTATTTTGTCACGTTTTACAACATCATTAAAGGCTTCGGTGAAGTACTTTTGATATTCAAAAATATTGTATTCATATCCCGGGTCAACAATATCAATTAAATGATAAGGCACCTTCACACCGTTAAAAACATAATCTTTAAGGTCTTTACCTGTGCCGATGTCCATTCCGCGGTACACCTGTCTTGAGTCGGCACTAATTATTTCGCCGCCAATGGTAGCTGCCAGTGCAGTAGCCAGTTTTGTTTTTCCTGTGGCGGTGGGGCCGAGTATGGTAATAAGATTTTTCATTGCTTGGATGAACAAATTTAGATTATTTTTGCAGCCTAAAACAAATTATGGGAAGAATTTTAGCCATCGATTATGGCCAGAAGCGAGTTGGCATTGCTGTAACCGACGAATTAAAGATGATTGCCACCGGTTTGACAACTGTTCATGTTAAAGATATTTTCGACTTTTTAAAGGATTACCTTAAAAAAGAGCAAGTTGAAACCATTGTGGTGGGCGAGCCGAAAGATATGATGAACAGGCCGTCCGATTCGTCAAGGTTTATTGAGCCTTTTGTTAAAAAGTTAAAGAAAACTTATCCTGATTTAAAAGTGGACAGGTTTGACGAGCGTTTTACTTCCAACATGGCGCACGAGGCAATGCTTACCGGAGGCTTGAAAAAGAAAAAGCGGCAGGATAAAGCACTGGTTGATACCATTAGTGCCACTATTATTCTTCAATCATACATGAACTCCTTAACCGGATTTAATATTTGAAAAGATGATGTTACCAATTACGGCTTATGGCCATCCTGTGTTGAAAAAAAGGGGAGAGGAAATTACAAAAGATTATCCTGATTTGGATAAGCTTATTGAGGATATGTACGAAAGCATGTATCATTCAAATGGTGTTGGCCTTGCAGCACCACAGATAAACAAGTCCATCAGGCTGTTTGTTATCGATGCAACTCCTTATGAAGAACAAGACCCTGCCTGTAAAGATTTTAAACAGGTGTTTATTAATGCACAGATTGTACGTGAAGAGGGCGAACCATGGGAGTTTGAAGAGGGGTGTTTGAGTGTGCCCGGAATTAACGAATATGTTAAACGTCAGCCGGTAATTTATATCAGCTATTACGATGAAAACTGGAACTTCCACAAAGAAGAAAGGTTTGATGCCATGCCCGCCCGGATTATTCAGCACGAATACGACCACATTGAGGGAATTGTATTTGTGGAGCGGCTGCCGCAAATAAGAAAGATGTTGCTTAAGCGAAAATTGTCCGATATCACCAACGGCAAAGTAAGCCCCGGTTATAAAATGATATTTCCAAGAAAACGGCCTAAACGATAGAACTTATGAAAAGAATTATTTTGTTAGTAATGGCAACGCTGTTGATGGTGGCTTGCCAATCAACCGGCTCCAAGAAGGAAAAGGAGGTTAAAACATTGACTAAAAAAGAGCTTTTGCAAAAGATTGCAAAAACGGAAAAGGCTTTGTTTTCCGACAGTCTGGCTTCCGGAATCGATAAAAAAAGTGCACTGGCGCTGGCATCAGACTATCAGTCGTTTGCCTCACGGTTTCCCAACGATAGCCTTGCACCCGGATATTTGTTTAAGGCTTCTGATATTTTAATGAACATGAACCGTCCGCAGCAAACTATTTTTATTTTTAACAAGATAATTAATAAATATCCCGACTTTAATAAATTACCAACGTGTTATTTTCTGCGTGCTTTTGTTTACGATGACCAGCTGAAGGATTATAAGGCTGCTAAAAAATATTACAACGAGTTTCTTTCAAAGTATCCCGATAGTGATTTTGCTGATGATGCAAAGATGTTGCTTAACAACCTTGGTAAGTCTCCAGAGGAATTGATTAAGGAGTTTGGCGGTAAATAAACAGCTGCTCTTGCTTCAACCTTCATCATTGCGATGAGCCGGCGTTTGCATTGTGTGTGGAGGCGAAGAAGTCTGCCCGGATTGCTGTAGCGGGACGGGCAATCTCCTGCTGATAAACGACTACTTTGCTAGTTACAGATCGCTTCACACCACCGCCATCCCTTTCCCTTCTGTTCGCGATGACGTGGGTTGGAGGTTTGCTATCTTAATTTAGCAAGCGCTTCCTTAATCCTTTTAATGGCTTCAATAATTAATTCATTGGATGTGGCATACGACAGTCGAACGCAGTTTGGCGATCCGAAAGCTTCACCCGGAACAAGGGCAACATGGGCTTTGTTAAGTAGATACATACAAAGGTCGTTGCTATTGGCAATAACCGTTTCGCCATCCTTTTTACCAAAGTAGTTGCTTACATCCGGAAACAGGTAAAAAGCACCATCGGGAATGGTAAGTTTAATGCCGGGTATCTCTTTCATTAATTCAATTAACAAATCTCTCCGGCTTTTAAAAGTACTGACCATGTTTTTTACCTCTTCCGACTGCAAAGGTTCCACCTGCATAGCGCTCAAAGCGGCCATTTGCGAAATGGTTCCCGGTCCCGAAGTATATTGTCCCTGTAGTTTAACAAGTGCATCCGCCAGAAACTGAGGAGCAGCCACATAGCCTATTCTCCAGCCGGTCATGGCAAAACCTTTCGATACACCATTGACCACAATAACACGGTCTTTGATGGCCTCAAATTGTGCCATACTTTCGTGTTTTCCGCTAAACAGTATCAACTCATAAATTTCATCGGAAACAATTACTATATCAGGATATTTCTCAAACACTTCGGCCAGCGCTTTCAACTCTTGTTTGGTGTAAACCGAGCCGGTTGGATTGCTTGGCGAATTAAACAAAAAGGCTTTGGTGCGTGGTGTAATGGCAGCTTCCACCTGCTCGGGGGTTACCTTAAAATCGGTTTCAATCCCGGCATCAATAAAAACGGGTGTGCCGTCAGCCATTTTTATCATCTCCGGATACGACACCCAGTAGGGTGAAGGAATGATAACTTCATCGCCCTTGTTTAACAAAATCATAAAAATGTTGGTAAGCGATTGTTTTGCACCATTGGATACAATTATTTGTGAGGCCTTGTACTCTAATCCGTTATCTCGTTGTAGTTTGTGGGCTATGGCCTGTCGGAGTTCTAAAAAACCCGGTACGGGCGGATAGTGTGTGATGTTGTTGTTGATGGCAGCAATACCGGCCTGTTTGATGTTTTCAGGCGTATCGAAGTCGGGTTCGCCGATGCTCAAGGTAATAATATCTTTTCCCTGAGCCTTCAACTCGCGGCTCTTGCGTGTCATTTCTAAGGTTGCCGATTCCGAAAGGCGTGCTATTCTGTCTGATAATATATTCTTGTTCACAATGCTGAGTTTTGATAAAAGAAAGCAAATATATAACATTCCTTTTAAGGAACTCCGGTTTTGCAGCTAAGGGTTTTGCTGAATTTATTAGTTTTGTTTTTTTATTATAAAACAGCACAAATGGCAAATTCAATTGTTCGGCTTTCGGATGTTTCGGTATATCAAAAAAACAAACTGGTTTTAACCCATGTTGATTTGGTGATAAACGGTGGCGAATTTGTTTATCTGATAGGCAATACCGGCAGTGGAAAATCGAGCTTGATGAAGATAATTTATGCCGAGTTGCCTTTGGAAGAGGGGGACGGTGAAGTGTGCGGATTTAACCTTAAAAATATTGAAGCAAAAAAGTTGCCCTATTTGCGAAGACGCCTCGGAATTGTGTTTCAGGATTTTCAGTTGTTGATGGACAGAACCGTTGAGGAGAACCTTAAATTTGTTTTAAAAGCTACCGGATGGAAGGATAAAAAGAAAATTGATGAACGAATTTTGGATGTGCTTGACGAGGTGGGTCTTGTGGCAAAGCTAAAAGCCATGCCGCATCGTTTGTCGGGTGGTGAACAACAGCGTATTGCCATAGCCCGTGCGCTGCTAAATCATCCTGATATTGTACTTGCCGATGAACCTACCGGAAATTTAGACCCTGAAACTTCCAACGGAATTATGCGGCTGCTGTTTTCAATTTGCGAATCGGGACGAACGGTAATTATGGCCACCCATAATTATAATCTGATACATAAATTTCCGGCTCGTATAGTAAAATGTCAGGAGGGTACCATTTCGGAAACACACAACAAATAGTTTTGCCTGAGCATTGAGTTGTTCCCATAAAAAAAGTTTAAAATATTTTTAATATTTATTTGTTCAATTAAAAAAAAAATTACTTTTGCAATCCCAATTAAACGGGAGTTCATTTAGAACATTGGTCTGGTAGTTCAGTTTGGTTAGAATACCTGCCTGTCACGCAGGGGGTCGCGGGTTCGAGTCCCGTCCAGACCGCTAAAGCACCCAAAAGGGTGCTTTTTTTGTTTAGGGGCACGCATTACGTTTATCTTGAAGATATTTAAAGTTAACGTATTATTTTTTCCACTATTTCATGATTCCATTGTGGTTGCCCCCAATCCAACCCGTGGGAAATTTACCTTAACCCTAAACGACAGAAAAGATTACCGGTTGACGGTTGTCAATTCTACGCGGCAGGTTGTTTTGCAAAAAAGGCTGAAAGCAGAAAGCGGTCAGCATAAATTCACACTGGATTTGGGTTACTTTCCTGCCGGCATTTTTTATCTGCTCCTTGTGAGTGAAAGGCAAGTCATCATTAAAAAATTAATGTTGAACAAAACTTTTTAAGGATGGGACAAAACAGGTGTACCTGTCCCGATTTTGAACGAAAAAGTTTAAAATGTCCAATATTTTGGAATTTCTGGACAAATGATTGTTATTTTTCCAAAAAATGGGTACAACGGTCTATTATTTAAATGATGATTTGTTGAGGATATTGGAAGGGTAAAAAATTTGCACCACAAAAT
>WGDP01000135.1 GCA_015493215.1 Bacteroidales bacterium
AAAGATTTGACAAATCAATATACGAAACCTATCTTTCACTTATCGGATCGGGCGAATCAATTGCCTGTGCAAACATGGTAAACCGGGTAAGCGATTTGGAAAAGCTTTTTTGGCTTGAACGATTAATGGCCGAACGACTGGAAGCTAAAACCACTCAAATTGAATCGGATATAAAAAACAGCCGGGGTAACTTTCAGGAGATATTTTATCAAAAACTGGCACGAAATTTTGGGTTTAACACCAACAGCGATTCCTTTGAACAACTGGCCAGGTCGCTTCCCCTGAAAATATTGCTAAAGCACATCGACAACAAGTTTCAGTTGGAAGCACTGTTATACGGTCAGGCAGGATTGCTGCGAAAAAACTACAAGGATGAGTATCCCGCCGGGCTGAAAACGGAATATGACTTTCTTGCACAGAAGTACAATTTGAAGCCCTTAAACATTGGCGTATGGAAATTTATGCGGATGCGTCCAACCAACTTCCCAACCATTCGTATTGCGCAGTTTGCCACTTTGCTTTACCAGTCGGGAGGCTTGCTCGATAAAATTCCGGAAATGAAAAGGCTCAGCGATGTACTTTCATTACTTATGGTTTCCTCATCCGAATATTGGAAAAACCACTACCGCTTTGGAATGAAATCGACAGAACGCAAAAAATCGTTGGGAGAAGCCTCGGCCAGACTGATATTAATAAACACGGTAATACCGTTTGTTTTTACTTATGGTCGCCTTACCAACAAACCAGCCCTTCGGCAAAAAGCCCTTTCGTGGTTGGAGCAAATTAAACCCGAAAACAACAAAATTGTCAGGCTTTATGATAAATTGGGCTTTCCGCTGCGCAACGCCATGCATACACAAGCGGTAATTCATTTAAAACAAAACTATTGCGACCGGATAGCCTGCCTAAACTGTAGAATAGGCCAGAAAATACTCAGCAAATAACAGAATTACTACTTTTGTCAAACAAAACCATTTCAATAAAATGAGTAATGATTAAAGAAACACACCGGAAGGCAAAAGAGTTTAAAATTGATGTGGACAAAGTAATTGAAGAAAAAAATGCTTCGCTAAAAAAGATTTTGCCCTCATTTATTATAAACTACATAAAAAAAATTGCCCATCAGGACGAGGTAAACCACTTTATCAACACCTATTACGATAAGGAAGGTGTTGACTTTATCAAGGTTTTACTGGAGGAGATGAATACGACGGTCAATACCATAAACTTAGAAAAAAATATTCCCAAAACCGATAATGTTATTGTTACCTCCAACCATCCTTTGGGCGGACTTGACGGCCTGGCTTTGATGCTGGCAGTGGGAAGGGTGCGCACCGATATTCAGTTTCCGGTTAACGATATTTTGACTAAAATACCCAACCTGCAAGTGTTGTTTATCCCTGTAAATAAGCACGGTAGCAACGCCGACAATATCAGGCTGTTTAACGAAACATTTGAAAAAAACAACATCATATGCTACTTTCCTGCCGGATTGGTTTCGCGAAAGCAAAAGGGAAAAATAATGGATTTGGAATGGAAAAAAACCGTTATTTCGAAAGCAAAGCGCTATAAACGCGATATTATCCCCACCTACATTGATGGCAGCAACTCTAACTTTTTTTACAACCTCGCACTGTACCGCAAAAAACTTGGTATTAAAGCCAACATCGAAATGTTTTACCTCTCCAACGAATTTTTTAAACAGCGTAACAAAACCCTCACCATCACTTTTGGCAAGCGCATTCCTTATACTATTTTCGACAAACGTTACCGCGATAACCAATGGGCCGAATTACTCAAACAGCATGTTTATAAACTAAAAAATAATCCGGAAGCTGTATTTGAGCCGTAATTGTCTTTCCTGGTATTAAGGCTCAATATAACCAGCCATCGTTTTATCGTCAGGGAGTGTAACAAGGTAATAATAGGGTTGATTAATGCCTGTAAACAGAAAATCGTACGTATAGTAACATAGACAATTACAGGCAGGACCTGGCAGTAGAGATATATTCATATAAATGGTATCGTTGCTAATATTTTCATCCGTTTTGAATTTCCGGCAACATTCGGCGTTAAACCCTACAAAAACAGAAAGGCTGTCGTTGCTGATGTGCCAAATAACAGTATCCGGCTCAAAGCTCCGTGACCCATGCATTGTACTGTCGGTTGCACATCCTCCGGGGATGGTTTTAACAAATTGAAGTGTATTGGCTTTTTGTGATGAACCATCTTTTTTACAGGCGAAAAAAAAGACTAAACCAATAATAAAAACGGAAAGAAGTATTTTTTTCATGGCATTTTGATTTATGAATTTCCTCTCATTGATTCTTGAAAGCTTCATCTAATGTTTTAAATTTAGCTTGTGCTTGATATTTCTTAATATCCTTTCTAACATTACTCAAATCATTTTCATTTTTTGCACTACCGGCCAATTTAGCCAATTCAACATAAGTCTTATAGTCGTTGCCATCATTTAAAAAAATCAAAGATGCAATGTCATTGAACAAATCACATTCTTTATGTGATATAAATACGATTTTAGCAATATCCATTACCGGTTCAGTGCTATAACCGAAGCTACTAATCAGTTTTGCTAAATGAACATAAGTATCAAAATTATAATTTGATTTCTTTGCATATGTTACAAGTAATTCAATTGGTTTATTGTGGTAACCTATTTTATTATTAATATTCTCGATTATTTTTACCGCTTCCTTTTGAGAAATATTTTCATTTGACTTAATTGTTAAAAAGTTGGTAATTTCTGAATTTTCCTGAGCAATACTCTTGTTCGAAAAAGTAAGCCCTAATAATACTAATCCGGAAATGAGGGTTAAAATTGATAATTTTTTCATCGTATTTGTTTTTAAGTTAAATAAATCAATTATTTGTTTAATAATTTGTTGAACTGTAATGAACTTTTGAGAATCTGTATTGTAATTCTTTAACGAATCATCCGAAAACATCTTTAACAAATTGTAATCCAACACAGCTGACAATGCTTTAATTGTATATCCGCGCGGTGTTACCTTACCTATTTCAATTCTTTGAATTGTTCGGTAGGAAACGTTACATTTTTCAGCAAGTTCAGATTGTGTTAAACCTTTTGCTCTTCTGATTTCAGCTAATTTGTGCCCAAAATTAATTTGATTCATAAAGTTCAAATTTTCAACAAGATTATATCTAATTTAAAAACCGATAAAATTTTCAATCTGTATTTTAAGCGACACTTAAACGACATTTAAACGACATTTCATTATTAGCACGCTTACAACCTTAGTTCCAGTGTAATACAAACGTAAAATTTAGTGTTTTATTATTGTGATTTTACTCATATTGGTTTCCTGTGAATATTAAAAGTCTATTTTAACCTGATTAATTCACAAATTTGTCTGAATACTCATTTTGCCCCGTCCTTTAGGGCGGGGATAAATGTTGCATAAAAATTCGGCTTTAGCCATTAATTTTTTATGATTAATGGCTAAAGCCTTCGGAATATTGATTTTTGTAGTACCCGCCCTAAAGGACGGGGCAAAGGACGGGGCAAAAAGAATGACAGCTAATGAATTATCCAGGTTAAATTATCACATTATTTATTTAACAAATCCTAATTAAACACAACAACCTGAATTTAATATTATCTTTGTCCTGAAAAAATCCAAAACAATTTTATGATGAGTATTGAAACAGTAATTCTCCCTGTGGACAAAGAGCTTTTGGTTGGCGAACTGACAAAAGATAAGTTTTTGCGCGAAACCAACAATGGCAACAACGAAATTTATGTTATTACAGCAGAAGATTCGCCTCATGTGATGCGTGAAATAGGAAGGCTGCGCGAAGTTACCTTTCGAGATGCCGGAGGTGGTACGGGTAAATCGATTGATGTTGACGACTATGACATGGGGCCGAACGGCTTTAAACAGATGATTGTTTGGGATGCCGAAGAACAGGAAATTGTTGGCGGATATCGATATTTGCATGGAAAAGACATAAAGATTGAAAAGAACAACGAGGTAAAATCGCCCACCTCAAGGCTTTTTAATTTTTCCGATAAATTTATTAAAGAATACCTCCCCAAAACCATTGAGTTGGGCAGATCGTTTGTACAGCCACTCTACCAGCCCGCCTTTAACCTCCGTAGAGGAATGTTTGCTTTAGATAATTTGTGGGACGGCCTTGGGGCATTAATCATTGAACACAACGACATCAGGTTTTTATTTGGAAAAGTTACCATGTACACCGATTTCGACCCCTTTGCAAGAGACCTGATCCTCTTTTTTATGCAAAAATATTTTCCTGATAACGAAAACCTGGTAACCCCAAAAAAACCCTTAAAGCTTACCACTTCCGACAAAATATTAAACAATATTTTTTCGGGTGACAACTACAATGAAGACTACAAAATACTGGTGCAAAAGGTACGCAAGCTGGGCGAAAATATTCCACCGCTCTTTAATGCCTATATGAATTTATCGTCAACCATGAAAACCTTTGGCACTTCGGTTAACGACCATTTTGGAGATGTGGAAGAAACGGGAATTTTAATTACCATCGGAGATATCTACATTGGCAAAAAAGAGCGCCATGTCTCCACCTATTCAAAACCCGATTAAGCATGAAAATCAACTATGCCGATTTTATTATCAGCTCAACCACATGGACCAAATGTCCTGAGCCAACCATGCCGGAATATGCCATGATTGGCCGTTCAAATGTCGGTAAGTCTTCATTAATCAACATGATAACAGGCCGCCGGAAACTGGCCAAGATATCGGGGACACCCGGAAAAACCATCACCATCAACCATTTTAAAATTAATGACGAATGGTATTTGGTTGACCTTCCGGGATACGGCTATGCACGACGCAGCAAAACCGAAAGAGCCAAATGGGAAAAGATGATTAAAGGGTACATATTAAACCGTGAAAACCTGTTAACACTCTTTACCCTGATTGATGTACGCCACGAACCGCAAAAAAACGATATGGAATTTATTGAGTGGCTGGGCATATCGAAGATTCCTTTTGTAATGATATTTACCAAAGCTGATAAGTTAACCCGCAACCAGTTGGAGAGCAACCTTGCAGCCTATAAAAAGCAAATGCTGAATAGTTGGGAAGAGCTGCCGCCCATGATTGTAACTTCATCGGAAACAGGGTTGGGAAAAGATGAGTTTTTGAAATACATTAAAGAAACTAACAAACTTTTTGATACTATTTCAAAATAATAATTAATCGGATAAGCGAAACAAAAACAAATACTTATGCTCACAGTTGCAAACTGTGAGCTATGTGAATGCCTCACGGTTGCAAACCGTGAGGGGAGTAAAATAATAATAATTCTGCTCACGGTTTGCAACCCAAAATCAGCCTCAATTTTGTCCATTACTCCTAATAATTCTGCTCACGGTTTGTAACCGTGAGGTAAAATAGCTAAGTAAAAAAAGTTCTGCTCACGGTTTGCAACCGTGAGCAGTTTTTTTTTACTGATCATCATCATCGGCATCGTGGTGATAATGGCCTTTCATTTTCGATAAATTACTCATTCCTTTCATGTTCATCATCTGCCCCAATTGAGCAATGGATTTCATGTCGATGTTTCCTGCAATATCAAGTACAACCTCCTGATCTTCACCCTGAAGTGTCATCAGTAATTCCGAAACCTTATCGCCTGACTTTTTAACATAAAATTTAATGGTTTGTCCATCGTCCTGAACCGTCATCATCTCGGTATAATTACTTATTTTCAATGCTTTTTTTGCACGCTCAATAAGCGGAAACTTCTCCACTCCGGGTTGCGGTTCGTAACTTAACATTTTAAGGCCGGTAAGCTGTTTCATCATTTGATGAGCCTCCTCCATTTGACCGGTACTGTCGTTAACCTCCATTGAGGCAAGCATTTCAAACATTTCGGGCGATACGCTTACACCGGTAAATCCTTTTTCGGCGGCGTATTTCTCATAAAATTTATCCATGGCGGTTTCCTGTGCGTTTACCACCATCGGAAGGCTGAACATCAGCAAGGCTAAACTTACAAATAGTTTTTTCATTGTTTTGATTTTTTAATGGTTATTGTAATTAATTATTTTCATTTTACTTATATTATTCACCGGTTGCAGACTTTCTACCCCACGATTTACCATACTCACATTATTAAGCATTTTTAGGCCGGTATTAAGCGGGCGGGCTGCCTGCTGCGTTTGTGAAATTCCCTTGTCAAAAGTTACCGCAAGCAGGGTAAGTGCATCGGTAGCTTGTTGATAGGCTATGGCCGGATTGTTGTTTTGATTAACGGATTTTTTAATATTAAAAATATCGGTTGTCATCCAAACGGTGAGTACAATGGCCAATGCAGCGGCAATACCTGTAACCAAACTGTAAATATTCCATCTGTTTTGGCCACCACCCTTTACAGACTGATTTAACGATACATTATTTGGTTTCTTTTGATGAACAGCTTCCCAAAACCTGTTTTCAAAATCAAGCGTTAATTTTGTTTCGGCAAATTCATCAAAAGCTGAAAACTGGCTTTTTAACGGCAGCAACTCTTCGGGAACATCCTCGTTAAGCAAATAATATTTCAACTCCTTTTCTTCTGCTACCGAAGAGCTTCCATCAAGATATTTATCTACCAACCGGTTTAATCTATCGTAATTCATTTTCTTCCAGTTTTATAAGTGATGTTCTTATTGATTTTCGTGCCCTCGACAGGTTCACTCTGATATAATTCAGGTCGAACCCTGTTATTTCTTTAATCTCCTCATATTCATAGCCCTCCACATCACGCAGATGGATAATGGTTTTTTGTTGCTCGGGCAACCTGTCCATAAAACGCCTGGCCTGCATCACCATATCTTTTTGAACCGACTGCTCCATAACACTTGTATAAGGTTGATTATTAATATTCTCGTTTAAGCTGCCAAACTTTTCGCGTTTGGTTTTAAGCTTATCAAGGCATCGGTTACGGGTCATGGTCATCATTACAGCCTCCATATTGTTGTACTTTTCCAAACGCTCTTTTATATCCCACAGTTTAAGGTAAACTTCCTGTACCGTATCCTCCGCCTCTTCTCTGTTTTTTAACAGAAAAACGGCCAACCTGAATAACTTATCCTTTTTAGGCAATAGCTTTAACGTAAATTCTTCTGTGGTCATTTCAATTATTTAGACGAACAATACAGCATTATATTACAATGATACAATTTTTTTAATGAGAAAACACAATCATTTTTAAAGGACATTAGGCCGAAAACAAAAAAAGGGAAAAAAGCTATAAACACCTTACCAACAAATACAAAACAATCGGAACTTGGAAATATAAACCGGAAACAATAACCGGATATCCAAATTCTTTAATCAATTCAATCCGAAAAAACTTATAAATTGACTTCAACAATAGTAAAGTCAACAACAATAATTTGTATATTAGCTCACCCATTCGCTACTAATAGTAAGGTGTTTGGAAGAATAGATTAGATAAGTATGAAATATAAATTATTATTATATTTTCTTATTATTGGCTCAGCAGCCTCTTCTCAATCATGGAATAAAAAAATTGATAGTGTTTATCAGGCTGTTGACAGGCAAAGTATTAGCTCTACAATAAAAAGCTATAAGGTTATATTCAGTTTTTTAAATCGCATGAGTTATGATGATGCCATACAAAAATGTAAAGAGCTAAAAACAAAATCACTGCTTAAAGACAAAGGTTATTTTGAACATTTTTTAGCAGGTCAATATTTGGCATGGTTTTACACAAAAAAAGATAAGAAAAAAGGGGTAGCGGAATATTACAGCCTCATTAAAACCATTCCTAAAATGAATAAGGAAGAGCAAGCTTATGCATTTTTTTATGCAGGTAAATATCATTTGGCCATAGGCATGTCCAACTTTGGGGCAAAATATTTGTTAAAAGCCATTGATACTTTTAAATTGACAGGCAATCAGCTAATGTTATTTCATATTCATTTTACACTTGGAGACACCTATTTCAAGAATCAATTGTTTAAGGAGTCTATTGATGAAATGCATAAAGCTTTATCTTGTTACCTCAACATAGAAAAAAACAAAAAAAGAACCGGTTCACCTTCCGGTAAATTATATTTATCAACTCTCAACACCATTGCATTAGCCTATGAAGAATCGGGTCAGCCTGATTCTGCACAAATGTATTATAAACGTGCCAAACAAATAGCCACGGAATTAAATAATGATGTCTGGAAAAATATAATTAACGCAAACATGGGGCATATTTACATTATAAAAAAAATGTTTGATAGTGCTGAAAGGGTATTTAAGAATAGTGAAAGAATAAATATACAACACAACCAGACAAATGATGCAATAAATGATATGATACGACTTGCCCAGGTATATTTGCTTACCGGAAGATTAGACTCCTCTGAAGCCAAACTGAAATTTTGCAAACAATATGCATTATTACACAACCTACCTCTTCCTAAAATATATTACAAAGTTAGTTCTGAATTAAATGAAAAAACAGGAAATTTAAAAAAAGCATTAAAATATTTAAAACGATACCATTTCATGGAAGATTCTATCAAAAATATTGTTTTATCAAAAAAAATGAATAAAATAAGTCTGGAGTACTCATTAGATAAAAAGCGATTAAAGCTTCGGGAAATGGAAATCCGGAATAAACTTGACAGCAACAAGATTAAAAGGCAGTTTTTTGTGATATTGGGGTTTGTCCTTTTCTCAACTACGTTGATAATATTGCTTGTTTTTTATTTACGTAACAGAAAAAATATCAAAGCTTTAAATTTACAGCTAAGAACCGCCAATAAGAAACTGAAATCCAGCAATAAAGAACTGAACTCAACGCTACAGTCTTTAAAAACAATGCAAGCACAATTGATTCAAAATGAAAAAATGGCCTCGTTGGGTATCTTAACATCCGGTATTGCCCACGAAATTAACAATCCGCTAAATTTTATTATGGGAGCGTATGTTGGATTAAACAAATTTTTTAACCGGCATGACATCAATGAAAAAGAAAAAGAAAAAATTGAATTATTTTTAAAAAGTATAGACCAGGGCATAAAAAGAATCACACATATCGTAAGAGGGTTAAACCAGTTTAGCCGCAACAACAGCAACTTTAATGAAACATGTAACATTCACTCAATACTTGACAACTGTATTTTCCTGCTCAACAACAAATTTAAACATAAAATTAACGTTAAAAAAGAATACGCTACCGAACCTATAATAATTAAAGGAAATACAGGAAAACTACATCAGGCTTTTTTTAATATCCTTCTCAATTCAAGTCAGGCAATAATTAGCAAAGGAATAATTAGTATAAAAACAATAAAGGCAGCCGATAATGTAATAGTTACAATAAAAGATAACGGCTGTGGAATAAGTGAGGAAGATAAAAAGCGTATTATGGTTCCGTTTTTTACAACAAAAGCTCCTGGTGAGGGAGTTGGTCTCGGATTATCAATTTCCCACTCCATAATTAAAGAGCATAAAGGCACCATCGTTTTTGATTCGGAAAAAGGACAAGGAACTACGGTAAAAATTTTATTACCACTAAAAAACAATAAATTATGAGCAAAAAACCAAAACTTTTATATGTTGATGACGAATCGGTAAACCTTATGCTCTTTGAAATCAATTTCAGAGATAAATATCAGGTTTTAACAGCTGATAATGCTTTAAAAGGGCTTGCATTACTTGATGAGCACAAAGATATTTCAGCCGTAATCAGCGATATGAAAATGCCACACATGTCGGGAATAGAGTATATCAGGAAAGCTAAAGACAGATATCCTGCAATACCATATTTTATATTAACAGGCTATGATGTAACAGATGAAATTCAAGAAGCACTGGATCGGGGATTAATTTTGAAATGCTTTCAAAAACCATTTAACATTAATGAAATAGCAAGTTCAGTTGAAGAGTCAATTAACAATAAATAAACCCCTCTTCCAATACCAATTAGCCCATAACTGCCACTCTTTAAAATTCGCCCAGGACTTTTATTTAGAATTATTTTTAATTACCTTTGCCATTCTTAATAAAAGCAGCACTTCCACGCATGAATGAATCAATCAACATTATAAAAAAGTTACGATTAACCAAAACAGATATTCTTAACGATTACCGAATTGCCAACGAAAGCCGCCAGGCCAGCCTGCTGGGACGCCGCGAGGTATTGACCGGAAAAGCAAAGTTTGGCATTTTTGGCGATGGCAAGGAGATACCGCAACTGGCCATGGCACGAAGTTTTAAAAATGGCGACTGGCGTTCGGGGTATTATCGCGATCAGACTTTTATGCTGGCAACTGGCATGATGACCTTGGAAGAAATTTTTGCCCAGCTATACGGTGATACCGATTTAAAGGCAAATCCTGCCAACGGTGGCCGTTTGATGAACAACCATTTTGCAACACGAAGTCTTGATAAAAAGGGCCAATGGAAAGATTTGACAAAGCAGAAAAACTCATCACCCGACAGCTCACCCACTGCCAGCCAGATGCCACGTCTTCTGGGACTGGCCATGGCATCAAAATATTTTAAAGAAAACAAAGCACTCCATAAGTTTAATAAGTTTTCAAACAAAGGTACCGAAGTTGCCTTTGGAACCATTGGCGACGCTTCCACTTCGGAAGGCCACTTTTTTGAAACATTGAATGCCGCAGGTGTTACGCAGGTACCTATGGTTATGTCGGTTTGGGATGACGGTTGGGGCATTTCTGTTCCCAATTCAAAACAGACCACCAAAAGCAATATTTCGGAAATATTAAAAGGATTCCAAAAGGAAAAAGGAACCAACGGACTTGACATCTATCGTGGAAATTGCAGCGATTATGCAGCACTGATTGAACTGTATCGCACAGGTGTTGAAAAAACCCGTAAGACACATGTCCCGGCTTTTTTCCATATTCAAAACTGCACCCAACCGCAAGGACATTCAACTTCAGGTTCGCACGAACGATATAAAACCAAAACACAACTGAAGAGCGAAACCGCACGCGATGGTATTTTGGCCATGCGTCAATGGATTTTAGACAACCAAATTGCCACCTCCGATGAATTAGACGAAATAGAAAAAAACGCCATTCGCCGCACCCGTGAGGCCAGAAAAAATGCCTGGAAAAATTTTCTAACCCCGTTGGTTGAAAAGCGCAATGCCTTTATAAAGATGGTTGAAACAACAAGCTGCCACTGTGCCTCTACCGATGAAATACAGGAAATTAAAGACAGCCTGAAAAAAATTGGCGAACCCATTCGTAAAGATATCTATTCGGCTGCGAGAAGAATATTATGGAAGCTGTGCGACAGCTGTAGTGTTCCACACGATTCGCTCAGGGTAAAAATTACCAACTGGCTGGAAGAGGAGATGGCGGACAGCCGCAACAGATACAGTTCACATCTTTACAGCCAATCGGATAAATCTACCACGAACATTGCCCCCATTGCGCCTGTATATGCCGAAAAAGAGGAGTTTGTTCCCGGCAGAGAAATTCTTCGCGACAATTTTGATTACCTGTTTAAAACCAATCCCCTGGTGTTGGCTTTTGGTGAAGATGTGGGTAATATCGGCGGTGTAAACCAAACCTACGAAGGTTTACAGGAAAAATATGGCGAAACACGTATTTTCGATACCGGCATTCGCGAAGCCACCATCATAGGCCAAGGGCTTGGAATGGCCATGCGCGGATTGCGTCCCATTGCCGAAATTCAATACTTCGACTACCTGCTTTACGGATTGCAGGTTATCAGCGACGATTTGGCAACCCTGCATTATCGTACCCGTGGCGGACAAAAGGCTCCCATGATTATCAGCACAAGGGGTCATCGACTGGAGGGAATCTGGCATTCGGGTTCGCCGCTAAGTATGGTAATTAATTCGGTTAGAGGGGTGCATGTTGCCGTGCCGCGCAATATGACACAAGCTGCCGGACTGTACAACACTTATATGGAATCGGATCAGCCGGTAATTATCATCGAACCACTTAACGGTTACCGCCTGCGCGAAAGAAAGCCGTTAAACATCGGAGAATTTAAAACGCCGGTGGGAGTGCCCGAAGTGCTTATCGAAGGTAATGATATTACGCTGGTAACTTACGGTTCGTGTATAAGAATTGCCCAAGACGCCATAAAATTACTGGAGAAAGTCGGGATTTCGTGCGAACTGATTGACGTCCAAACTCTTATTCCTTTCGACACAACAGGCATAATACTTGAATCGTTGAAAAAAACCAATAAAATTGTTTTCTTTGATGAGGATGTGCCCGGAGGAGCCACTGCCTACATGATGCAAAAAGTGCTTGAAGATATGGACGGATACCACTATCTGGATGCCAAGCCGGAAACCGTTACCGCCAATGCTCACCGTGCTGCCTACAGTACCGATGGTGATTACTTTTCAAACCCCAACGAAGAGGATGTTTTTGAAAGGGTATATCAGGTGATGCACGAGTATAACCCGGCCAAATACCCCGCAGTTTTTTAACTACTGAATAGTGATAGCCGGTTTATGTTGAGTGGATTTTCAGGGGCAAGCAAAAGAAAAAGTATCAAGCCATAAAAGGAAAGGCAATAATAGTTTTGCCCATTTCTCCTAAAAATAACAATTGGTAAAAAGGAAAGGATTGCGCAACCCGGAGAGCTACAAAAAAAAGCCTTACAAATGAATGCAAGGCTTTAAAAGTGATCCGTCGGAGGCTCGAACTCCGGACCCTCTGCTTAAAAGGCAGATGCTCTACCTGCTGAGCTAACGGATCATCATTCCGACAGCCATCATAATTGCTATCAGAATTGGAGGTGCAAAAGTACTTTTTTTTTTTAAATTTCAAACTTTCCTGAAAAAAAAAGTAAAGTTTTTTTCAATCTTTATTTAATAAAATTTCTAATTGATTTTAATCATATTTTTCTTAAAAAGCGATAAGCCATCAAGAAAATGCACCTTTTTCTCATCCTCTGTTTTATAAATACCAACATAATAATATTTTATGTACCCATTATCATAGTAATAAATAACTGAAGCCGGTACTTTGTCTGCATAAGATAAAGCAAGCTGATAATCCTCAAACTTTCGTGTGGGAAAATTCTTTTTGAGTGATGCTGCCGAAAAGAAGGTGATATCGGTAGAATAATGGCCAATGCGCTTTATATAATATCCCTTTAGATTATCCAAGTCATGCATGTGCAAATAATTATCATGTTGGTAACTAACAATAATTTTTTTTGGAAACCCGTTCCTTGCAGCTTTAATTGTATAAACCTTTAAGGAATTGGATGAATTGGCTATGGAAATAATTATTTGCCTGCTTTCCTTATTATCCTTTATAAGATGAAGATGGTAATACACACCCAGTGAATCAAGGTTGCTTTTAACATCTAATGTCCTGTGGCTAAAAAGATTACTTAATATAACCGAATCAGACACTTGTCCCTGAACTACAAATGCAGCCGCTACTAATAAAGATATTAAAACAGATTTCATAGCCTGAATTCCTAAAGTTATTAATCTTCCAAAAATCCCTTTTCCTGCCGGAGGATTACCGGTTCATCACCCGTACAGTCCACAACGGTTGATGCCTCATTATCACCATACCCGCCATCAATAATCAGGTCAACTTTATCGCTGTAACGTTCATTAATTAATTCCGGGTCGGTGGTATATTCCAATATTTCATCATCATCATGGATAGAGGTCGTAACCAGCGGATGCCCCAGTTCTTCAATTATGGAAGCAAGGATATTATTATCAGGAATACGGATACCAATGGTCTTTTTCTTACTTTGAAATATTTTCGGAACCTTGTTATTGGCATTAAGAATAAAAGTAAAAGGACCGGGCAAATTTTTACGCATTAGCCTGAAGGTACTGTTGTCAAAAGGCTTTGTAAAATCCGACAACATGCTTAAATCGTTAAAGATAAACGAAAAATTAGCCTTCTCTTTTTTTACCCCTTTCAACCGGGCAATTTTATCCAACGCTTTAGGCTGATAGATTGAACATCCAAATGCATAAACCGTATCGGTGGGAAATATTACCACACCGCCACTTTCCAACACATCAATAACCATTTTAATGTGTTTTGGAGCCGGATTTTCCGGATATATTTTTATCATCATAATTATAACTTTTTGTTTAACAAAGATACTAAAAATGTGAAACCGAAAGAGCTAAGATTGGTTTATCGTTAAAGCAAAAAAAGAGCAATGTCATAGCCTCACCTTCGGGATAAAGATTATTGCCGCCACTACCAGTGAAGCAATGGCTGCCAACAACACGGCAGCAGCGGCCATGTCTTTTATTATTTTTATTCTTTTATCCTCCCGGGGCAAAACAACATCACAAAGTTTTTCAATAGCAGCGTTGACAATTTCAAACGACCACACCATGGCAATAACCAAGATGATGGCAATCCATTCGTCGCCCGAAATATTAAAATAAAAGCCTGCATAAACGGCAACTCCAGCAGCAAGCAGATGTATTCTGAAATTATGCTCCCTTAAAACAACTTCCCACAAGCCGTTAAAGGCATATTTAAAACTACGAATACGTTTACTGAGAGAAAACTTTTCTGTTGGCTCCATGGCAGCTGATTATTAAACAGCCTTAAAGATATAAAAATATTGGATATTGTTTATCCACCCTTCCCTATCAGGATGAAAGTATCTGTATCCTACCGAAATACTAAAGGGGCTGTAACGAAACAAATATATCACAACACCCCCTAAATCTCTTCAACCGAGTTTTCGGGAACCCAACCAACGCTACCATTGGATATTTTAATTTTAACCCAGTTATCCACCTTATCAAGTACTTTTACTTTTGTTCCTTCGTGAATAACAAAAAGGTCAACGGCTGTTTGTGTGGGCGAGCTTTTAACCGTAATAGTGGGTGTAAAAACAATGGCTTCGTTGTGCGATATGGAGTGATGATATTTTTGTGAAGCCAGCCCGTAACTAAATGCGGTTAACAATAAAAACAGCACTCCGAGAAAAAAACCGGTTTTTTTAGCCTTGCGGCTTCGCGAAAAGACAAATATTCCAAAAAACAGAATCAGCACAGCCCACGAAACCAATAAAATTACCGCCCACTGATTGGCACCGAACAAATCGTAAAAGTAGGCCCACCACTCCTGAAAGAAGAGTTTCGGCACCGTTTCTATTTTATCCACAATCATGCTGTTGGCAACACGCAGGTTATAGTTAATGTCTTCGTCATCTGGGCTTAACTTTTTAGCTTTTTCGTAATAAAGAATGGCGTGGGGAATTTCTCCCTTTTTAAACCACGCATTTCCCAAATTATAATAAAGGTCAGCCGATTCGAGGTTTTTATTCAGCACCTTGTTGTAAAGGTTAATCGACGAATCGTACAATCCTTTATTGTAGGCGTTGTTGGCCTGCATCATCAACGAATCGGCTGTTTGTGCTTTAGCCTGCAAAACCATTACAGAAAACAGCAACATCAATATATAGTTTATTCTGTTTTTCATCGTTCTTAATGTTTAAGTGCTTTTTCGGCTTGTAATATGGCTCCCATGGCCTCGTTATAAATGTTTTCCATTTTCCCTTTTGTATCTCCGGGTGCAAATCTGGCAAACTCAATATCATTAAGCACATTGATAAAAGTATCGGAAACCTCCTTATCAACCTGCTGTTGTTCAAGTTTTTGTTTAACAGTTTCCATGGAAAGCTCCGCCTGCGAAATATTAAACTTATCAGCAATATATCCCCACAGTGCCTGGGCAACTTCATCAAAGAAAGCCTTGTCGTTTCCTTCTTTTCTAAGCTTTTCGGCCTTATGCAACCTGCCACGAGCTACCTTGGTAGCCTTTTTGTTTCTTAACAAATCGAGGTTACCCATTCGTTTTTGATGTTGTTTTTTATACAGAAAAACAACCAGCAACAGCACCAGCGGAAGAAGTGCCAGCCCATAAAACAGTGATGAAGCAAAAAGGAAATTATTCATTTTTCTGAACTGTACAACACCGGTTTTAATATGATGAATGTCTTTTCCGATATAATGGATGTCTTCCTGAGCGGAGTTGCTGTAGGTAATTCCGTTTGAGTTGCCGTTTCCCTTATCAACGTGAATTTTAAAATCATCCGACGAATAGGAGTAATATTTACCCTCTTTGGGGTTAAAAAAGCTAAAAGTAGTTGCAGGAATCACAAAATCGCCGGGATTACGCGGAATGGCGAGATACTCAAACTTTTTATACCCGTTAACTCCGTTTCCATTGGTTCTGATACGGGAGGTAACTTTGGGGTCGTACGTCTCAAAATCGGTTGGAAAATGTACCTTAGGAGCCTCCACCAGCTCGAGGTTACCCCTTCCGGAAATGGTGATGGTAAGGGTAAGTGCCTCGTTGGCTTTAAGCTTTGTACGGTCTATTTTTGATGCAAAGGTAAATTCACCCACAGCGCCGTTAAACGATGCCGGTTTATTTTCCTGTGGCAACGGTTTTACATCAAGCGTTAATGCATTGGATTTTATGGTAACCTTTACATTTTTCACATTCCGGTTAAAAAACGGATCATCAAAAAAATCTTCAAACGGATCGTAACTTCTTCGGCGTTTTGCTTTGGTACGTACTTGTGTCATACATTCAAGTTCCATGGGGTCAATCTTAAGCTTACCGCTTTTTTGAGGATAGAGCGCCATTTTACGAATGTCGGCAACTACGTACTGCTCACCATTAATAATTTTTGTTGACTGCTGAAGTTTTTTATTATTATCCGACAAATCTTTTGTCCAAAACCCGGGAAATGAAGAGAGTTTATTGACCGTCATATCGGAGACGGGAATTTTTGTGTAGATACGATAGGTTACGATTACCTGTTCGCCAAAGTAAGGGTGTTTGTTACTCACCAACGCCTTAATATACAGGTCGCTGTTTTTAACGGTTCCGTCCGGCACACTGACATTGGCATTACTGCCCGAACCACTGTGTGCTTGCTGTTGTCCTCTGCTTTGTTGGGTGTTGGCAGTTCCTGCAGCGCCCTTCACCACTTTAATGGTTAGGGCGTTCGACTTGTAGGTACGTCCGTCCACACGGATGGTAGCCGGCGGAATGTTAACCGTACCTGCAGTTGTTGCCATTACCAAGTAGGTAAAAGTAAGCTCGGTTGACTGGCTCATTTTACCATTGATATACTGAATGCTGGAACTTGATGATCTGTTAGGCCCCGACAAAACCGAGAGCGTACCAAAATCGGAAACGCGGAAACCAGAGCCGTTGGCATTTACGGTGTAATAAATCTGAAACCGCTCTCCAACTTCAACAAGGTTTTTTGTGGATGCCGTAAATGAGACCTCTCCCCCGGCAAAAGCAATGCCTGTAAACAGTAACAGCGCAATACTTAGCGAGAATTTGTTAACGTATTTAATAACTAATTTCATTCTTTTTTTCTTATTGGTCATCACTTCACCTCTTTCAAACTTCTCAAACTCAGCAACAATCAAAGCAGCCTGCCACACCCGGTCGACTACCAGTCGATATCCGATTTTTTGGCATGAGCAGCCTTAGCTTTTTTCTTTTGCAGTTTTTGCAGTGTTTTCTTTTCATCGTTTTTAAGGGCATTCAGCATTCGTTGAGCATCTTTTTTCGAAATTTGCTGCGGTTTTTTAGCAAGCTGCTGATGTTGCTTTTGCTGGTCACCTTTTTCACCCTGTTCATCTTTATTTTGTTGCTTCTTCTGCTGTTGGTCTTTTTTATCCTGAGGTTTTTGCTGCTGATCTTTTTTATCTTTATTGTCGTTATTTTTATCTTGTTTGTTTTTATCCTGCTTCTGTTTGTCTTTATTTTTGTCCTTGTCCTTATTCTTATCTTTATTTTTTTTCTTATCCTTATCTTTTTTGTTCTTATTTTTTTTATTCTGCTTTTGCTGCTTTTGCTGTTGAATCATCTTTTTACGTGCATATTCGTAGTTGTATTTGGCATTCTCATCCGTGGGATTTAACAACAACGATTTTTTAAAGGCTTCCATTGCCTCCTTGTATTTTTTTTGCGATAGCAGGGTGTTTCCATAATTATAAAATGCACTGCTTTTTACCTTCTGGTTTTTAGCCGTTTCAGCGAGATTTTTAAACAGTTTGCCCGACTCGTCCATATTTTTCTGCTCGTACATGGCATCTCCAAGGTTAAACTGCCCCTTATAATAATCGGGATTTTTTTCAACAGCTTTCCGGTAGTTAACCTCCGCTTCCGAAAAGTTTCCGGATTTAAA
>WGDP01000136.1 GCA_015493215.1 Bacteroidales bacterium
GATGAGTATCACGTGTTTAGAGAAGGACTTTATAAAAGCCTGAAAGAAAAAAAAGTTGGAGATATTTTGGGTGACCTCGAAAGCGGAATTGCATTTATCAGTTTTAACAACGCATAGCATTTTTATCTTACCGGTTTAGCCTTTACCAGAAAAAAGCTGCTGTTTACCCTGAGCCACAGTCCGTATGAGTAATCAAATGTGCGGTTATGAAGGTCGTAATACTGTTCAAACCTTGCCTCTATCATTACGCCTTTTACAATGGATTTATTAAACCATAGTTTTCCGGTAATCAGATTGATATTTTTTCGGTATAAGTCAGGGTCGATTTCTGATATTGACTGAAACTGAGTTTCGCCCAAGGGAGCAACAAAATTTTTGGCATGCCAATAGCCGGCCATGACATGCCAATTGGAATAACTCAGGTTCATTTTTAAATAGGAGCCTAATCCGTGTTTTGGGAGGAAGTGCCCTTCAATACCCTCATCCGGCAGCGATAGCCCGTTGTATAATGCAAGGTTTTCGGAAACACCCAAACTCCATTTTTCGTTAAGTTGCCAATCTGCTTTTGCCCCTATATAGCCGTTAAAAATAGTGGTTATTGGCTTGTGTGGCAAGGGCGAAAGCTGCCCGCCCCAATGATTAAACAGAAACTGCACAGGTACCGTTACCGTTATGGATTGATTATCGTAAACCGTTATGGAACTGCTGCTTCCCACAGTAAGTTCTTCCTGTGTGGTGTCGCCCAATTGTATAAAGTTACGCCAGTTGAGCCAAAGGTCCGATTTAAAGCGTTTTGTGTTGAATAAAAATTGCAGCCCGTTTTCAATATGATGCTGGTAAAACAAATCGTACCGGAACAACGGTTCCGCCAGTTGATGATTTGCTGTTCCGTAAATGTTACCTATAATTATGTTAAGCGATTTTATGGGTTTGTATCTGATTGAAAAAACGGGGATGGTTTGTGATAAATGGTCAAGTCCCGAATATTTAAGTAAATAAACACCTGCGCTTATGCTTAGGTTTTTATTGAAAAAATAATCGAGGGTGGGCTTAAAATAAATGCCTATGCCGGTGTAACCATAAGCATACGGACTAAAATATTCGTTGTTTTTAAAAAATCCGGTACTTTCGATGTGGAAATAGAGTTTGCCTGCAAAATCGGGTTTAACGGGCTGAAAAGTTTGGAAGGTTTTGGTTTGAGCCTTGGAGATGTTTGTAAACAGGAGCATCATTACAAACATCATCGCCATCTTTGTAATGCTAAATTTATTCAGTAATTGCTGTAATATGCCGGTTGTTTTCAATTTAATTATAAAAAGATTTAACATGAAGTATTGAGGCAATATTACTTAAAATGATGATTGGTTAGGTTTAATTTGCTTTAATAAATTTTCCTGTTTTTTTATTTTGTAATGATTTTTAATGTGGTTTGTTGCTTCCCCTGTATCATCTCGACGGTGTACATTCCCCGAGATAATGTTGCCGGAACATTCCATGCAATGTTGTTCCAACCCTGTTGTGGATGTTCAATAGTAAACCTGACGATGGTGTTTCCGCGTATGGAACGAATAAAAAGAGTAACAGGCTTTTGGTTTTTGACATAAAATTTCAGTTTTGTACTTTCTGTAAAAGGATTGGGAGCCGCTGTCAATTTTATAGTTGCAGCTTCTTTTTCATCAATTCCGCTACATATGGATATCTCGGTTTTAGACATATTAAGAAAAATACCGTGGTTTACGGTTTGCGTTTCCCAAATGTTTAGTAAATAGATGTAACAAGGAGAGTCTGGTACAGACCATCCGTCAAAGAATTTAGGATTGGCGTTTTCAAGTGAGTTTTCGGAAACATTTGTATAGAGCCAGTCCCGAATGGAAAATATAAAAACATCTTTGTTCCCGTCTTCGTTTGAAGTATAACTAACATAAGGGAAGTCGCCAAATTCGGATATCCTGGTTATCGGCATCGAATAATAAAAGACATCAGGTTGGAAAATAGCCGAATCTTGTTCGGGAGGTAAATTATTACCTGTTACAGTATCGAAAAAATAATTATAAGAATACAAATCGCCTGCTTTTGTAAAAAACAACAGGCCACCATTACACATTTCTTCTTTTGGAAAACCAATGTCGGTAATATTCCCCGTGGTGTCAATAGGAAATGGATCCGACCAGTAAAAAGGAAGTGAATCTAATTTTGCTCCATACAGGTGCGATTGGCCGTTTTCATTTTTTAGATAAGCAACGAAAAAACAGTTACAAATTGGCTGAAAACAGTTACCGGTGTCTATTACGGCGGTTGTATCTACAATAAGTGAATCGTATCCCGAAATAAAGCGGCCAACGGTTACTTGATGATTTGTTGTCCAGCATACGTTTTCGTTATCATCAATAACATAAAAAGAACCGGAATCGATTCCCGAAGCGGTGAGAGGGTACTCTTCTGACAAACTTCCATCTTCAAATATTTTACGTGCAAAAAGATTGAAATTTTCTGATTCGTTAGATTCGTAAAACAGATTGGCCTGGTACAAACCAGTATGATTAAGCGTTACATGCGGGTTAATATATTGATGGGTCGTATCTCCCAAAAGTAATTGTTCGTTGCCCATGTTTTGAATATCGCGGGAGTATATTTTTGCAGGGCTGTTTGTATCTTGTTGTTTTTGATAAAACATATAAGTAGTTGTATCATTAATTAATAGTACTGCCGGTTGGGAGTTTATAGTTAATGAATCGGTTAGCGATTGAGCTGGCTTCGTCCAAGATTGTGCATGTAAAGAAACGGCGAGGGACATAATCAATACGAAGAGAAAAGATTTGTTCATAGCTTACTGGTTTTGTTTTTAGATTAATACGTAACCGGGCTGAAAAAGTTTCCGGTACATTTAAGAGGTAAAAGGCGAATACTGTTTTGTTTGTCCTGTACGCAAACACATCCGGCGAATTGCTATATATCCGAGTCGCTTAATGGGAGGGGAGACAAATGCGAAGCCAAGTGCGTTGCTGGCAACGGTAGGGTGTGAAGGAAGGCTTAGTAAGTTGATGGAACATAGCGTAGTATTGTATGCCACAGGTAGTTAAATCGGCATTGGTAGGTATGTGGTGTACAAAGAACCTTTCGGGAAAATAGCAGTAACAAGCTGGTACAATTCAATAAGTTTGTTAATCCACTTGGTACTACCAAACAAGTTTTTTGAGCAAGCGAGACTATACTCAATGGGTAAAGATAGAACGATTTGTTCTATCTTTACCCTTCTTGATTGGTTTTGGTGAGGTGTTTAAATCTCGTCGGTTTCAACAATTTTAGCCAGTAAATCGGCGTAAGGAATCATCAGGTATTTGCGGCCTTCAAATTCCAGTTCGGTTCCCGAGAATTTTTTATAAACCACCATATCGCCTACAGCAATTCCGGCATTCTCAATGTTACCAATGGCCAACACCTTGGCATATTGAGGTTTCTCTTTGGCTGAATCGGGAATAATAATTCCGGAAGCTGTTTTCTGCTCTGCTTTGTCTTCGGTAAGATCAAGCAATACGTTTTCGTTTAACGGTTGTAACTCTTTCATTTTTTTTATGTTTTAATTTTTAACAATTATTTATCAGTTTATTCCCAAAAGGGTATTTATTTTTTGTTTGTCGAATCCTACAATAATTTGTCCGTTGATATCGGTTTGAGGAACTCCCTGCTGTCCACTTTTTTTAACCATGGCTTCGGCCGCTTTTTGATCCTTCGATACATCAATATCGGTAAACCGTATGCCGTTTTTGCGGAGATGGGTTTTTAAGGTGTTACACCACGAGCAGGTGGGGGTTGAGTAAACTGTAACCCGCTTTTGCGGTTTTTCTTCACCATCGTTTCCGGCAGTAAACAGGTTGCTTTCAAAATAGGAGATGTAATAATTTACATCGTTGCAGCCTTTTACGGTTGTTAAAAAATCGTTTCCCTTAAAGACCAACAGGGTAGGAGCGGTTTTAATTTCGTACCGGGTGTGAATATCACGTACGTTGGTAACATCAGCGGCCACAAGGTTTATGTTTTTAGCGCTTTTTAACGCCTCCTCAATGTTTTTGTAGGCACAGTCGCTATTTTCGGTGCCCTTTTTATAAAGTAATACGTAATTCTTTTTTTTGTCGTCGAAATGTTGCAGCATGTCTGCATGTGACGTAATCTCTTTTATCGCCATATAACTTTCCTTTTTGTTATTGCGTCTTGCCTTATCAATTTGTGTGCCATTCAATATTTATTCAAAGCAGGGATTTATCAATAATCAAAACCATGCTGATTTAATGGGTTGTTGTTGCAAAATCTGTTTCCAAACCGGTTGATGTGACATATTTTCAGATGCTGTCAGTAAATAAATGGCAGGATCCGTTTTGATACCTTTTGATAGTCAATATAAGGTTGTCCAAAATGAGCAATAAGTCGTTTTTCTTCGTAATGAAGTTTAAAAAGAAGGGTAACAATCAAAATAGTTAACGCCGCTGTCCGGTAAGGTGTGCTATACTCAATTACCAGTGGAAAAACCGCCACAACCTGTGCCGTGTACATGGGGTGCCTGATTATCTTATACGGGCCGTTGGTAACCAGCCTGCCGTTTTGTTTCGGTATGGGAGCCACGTTGGCATTGCTTCGCATGATTAAAACAGCCCACATTGCCAAAGCAATGCCTGCCAGTTCAATGATTAACCCATACCATGTTTTTGAAAACAGCGGCCCGGAAACCGCTATATATCCCAACATACTTAACTGAAATGTTACCAGAAGGTAAGGCAAACCTTTGTTGTAAAAATTAGTTTCTGTCATACATCGAATATGTTATTTAAATTATAATCCATAAAAAATGCCTGCTCCGATAAAAATGATTCTATTGCAAGTAGAGAAAAAGGTTAAACGTTGACGAAGCAGGCTTTGCAAAAATAGATAAAAAGGATTGAACAGGATAATCAATTTATTTGTAAAGATTTTGTAGTTTTGACCAAATAAATTACTGAACTCTATGAAAAAAGTAAAAATAAATCTGATATTGGCTTTTATGCTCCTCTCATTCATAACATTTGCCCAAATTACGGTTGTTACGGCAAGCAAAGGCCCGGCTACCAATGGCGATGGTTTGTACTATTCGTTGCCGGCAACGGTTTTTAAAGTGGAGGTGGAACTGCAACGCATCGAGTCGATTCCCGGCCCTTTTGCCGATTATTGCGAGAATTACCTTGGTACGGATAACTATATTAAAGAAAAAAAGGTGGTTTACAAAGCTGTTGATGCTAAGGTGATGCCCCTTACCATTGCCGACGAAAAGGCCGTTTATTACATGGTTTTTTCCGAAAAGGCTTCCAAAGAAGACAAGCCACCCATGGTAACGCTTACTCCGTTGGGTACCCTGAAATCAGTAAATATAGGTGTTAAAGAAAATGATGGCCGCAGGCAGGAAACAAAGAATATTGAAAAAACCATCATCATTAACAACGATGATGCAGGGTTTAATTATGATGCCGGGTTCAATAAAAAAGAGTTGATTGATACGGTGGTGCGGAAAATAACCATCGACACCATGACCATTACCCGGTTTTTATTTAAAACGGATTGGGTAGCTAAAACTGCCGAAGAACGTGCCGAAGATGCAGCACGTCAAATAAAAGCCATTCGCGAGCAGCGCATGAATCTTCTTACCGGATACCACGAAATTAATTTTGGAAGCGGGGTTGAGTATATGGATAGAAAATTACAGGAAATGGAAAAACAATACCTCGAATTATTTCAGGGTAAGCAAAGAGTTTCGTTTGAGCATTATACCTTTATTGTGAGGCCTGAAAAAGAGGTAAAACAAAAGCAACTGCTTGAAACCGAAACCGGAAACAAATTAACATTTTCTGTCAAACCTTTCCCTGTGGATGCGGTTAAACCGATGGAAGTACAGCTAAATAACATAATATACTATCGCACACCCGCAAATGCCATCGTTCAAATAAATTTTGATGGTGAGAACTTGTTTAAAGATATTTTTCCTGTCGATCAGCTTGGTGCCGTGTCGGGCGTGTCGGTGTACAAAGCCGGTGTATTGTTTGATGCCGTTAAAGGAGTGCCCGTTAAGATTGTTAAGTTTTAAAACAGGGTTAGCGTGTAACATTTGTGTTTGAAAGAGCAAAATATTAATTCATTTAAAATACATTTATTATGATTCAGTTTCCAAATTATTCTTACGATTATCAGTTGTTAATCAAGCACATTCTCGACCGTCCGTTGGAATGGGCACCCGAACAAACCATCCACTATCGCGATAAGGTAACTTATACTTATCGTGAGTTTTATCAAAGAATTAAGAAACTGGCCAATTTGTACAACAATTTGGGCGTAAAAAAGGGTGATGTTATTGCCGTAATGGATTACGACAGTCACCGCTATCTGGAACACTATTTTGCAGTTCCCATGATGGGTGCGGTTTTACACACTATTAACATCAGGCTTTCACCTGAGCAGATGTTATATACAATCAACCATGCCGAGGATAAGGTGTTGGTTGTTCATAAAGATTTTGAACCGTTGATGCAAAAACTGGCACCGGGATTTGAAACCGTTGAAAAGGTGATTTACATTGGTGATGGTGACAACGATTACACTGCATCGTTTGAAAATGAAGGCGAATACGAAGCGTTGCTGGATACCCAATCAGATGAGTTTGAGTTTCCGGAGTTTGACGAAAAAACCATCGCCACGCTGTTTTATACCACCGGAACCACCGGCAATCCCAAAGGAGTTTATTTTACACACCGTCAGCTGGTGCTGCATACTTTGGCCGAAATTGCTGCTTTCAACGCATTTAGTTATCCGGTTTCGTTTAATTATACCGATGTTTATATGCCGCTTACTCCCATGTTTCATGTACATGCCTGGGGTGTGCCCTATGTGGCTACCATGATGGGAATTAAACAAATATATCCCGGCAGGTACGATGAAATGATTGTGAAACTCCTTGTTCAACATAAGGTTACTTTTTCGCATTGTGTACCAACGGTATTGCAAATGGTAATTGGAAACCCTGCCACCGAAAAACTTGACTTCTCCAATTGGAAAGTGATTATTGGCGGTTCGGCACTTTCAAAGGGGCTGGCACAGGATGCCATGAAACGTAACATTCGAATTATGACCGGCTACGGCATGTCCGAAACGGCACCTATTCTGTCGTTGGCCACCTTTAAACCAGGTATGGAAGAAAATCTTACCGACGAAGAAAAACTTCAGGTGGTTACTAAAACCGGTTTTCCTGTTCCTTTTGTTAAGATGAAGGTGGTGAACGAAAAAGGGGAGGAGCTTCCAAGAGGTAAAGAAAATGTTGGTGAAATTGTAGTGCGTACTCCCTGGCTTACCAAAGGATATTACAAACTGGATAACAAATCGAAAGAGTTGTGGAAGGGTGGCTGGCTGCATACAGGCGACATTGCTTACCGCGATGAGGATGGCTATTTTGTTATCACCGACAGGTTAAAGGATGTTATTAAAACCGGTGGAGAATGGGTGTCATCACTTGAATTGGAAAGCATCATCAGCCAGTGTATTGCTGTTAACAATGTGGCTGTAATTGGTGTTCCCGATGAAAAATGGGGCGAGCGCCCGGTGGCTTTTGTAACTTATAAACAGGGATTCGACGAAAGCAATGCCTACTCCAAATGCCGCATGACCATGATGACTTTCGTGGAGGCAGGTATCATTGAAAAATGGGCTATCCCCGACAGGTTTATTGCCATGGATGAAATTCCCAAAACCAGCGTGGGTAAAATTGATAAAAAGGTGCTGCGAAAAATGTATTTGGAGCAGTATTCGTAATCGTCGGCATAGTTTTTGACAACGATAAAGATCATTATAAATTAAAGGATTAACAGAATGAAAAAAAGTTGGATTGTTATTATTGTAATTGTTGTGGTGTTAATTGGCATCTATTCGATGTTTAAAGGCACCTATAACAACATGGTTACCAAGGGAGAGCAGGTAAGTGCCCAATGGTCGCAGGTGGAAAATGTATATCAGCGTCGGGCCGACCTGATTCCCAATTTGGTCAATACCGTTAAGGGCTATGCAACGCATGAAAAGGAAACCCTGGAAGGGGTTGTTCAGGCTCGTGCCAAGGCTACTTCGGTAAATATTGATGCGAACAATTTAAATCCGCAGGCATTGCAAAATTTTCAACAAGCACAGGACGGATTGTCAGGTGCCCTGTCACGTTTGATGGTGGTGGTTGAAAAATATCCCGACCTGAAAGCCAATCAAAACTTTTTGGATTTACAGGCGCAGCTCGAAGGTACCGAAAACCGTATTGCCGTGGAGCGCAGAAAGTTTAACGAAAAGGTTAGGGATTACAATACCTACATCAAAACATTCCCCAATAACCTATATGCCGGCATGTTTGGGTTTGCTCAAAAACCATACTTTAAAGCTGCACAGGGTTCTGACAAAGCACCGGAGGTTAAATTTTAAGTTATGGCATCATCAGCAAAAAACTTTTTCACCAAAGAGGAACGCCGTCAAATTGTGGAAGCCATTAAAGAAGCGGAGCTGAATACCTCGGGTGAAATCAGGGTGCACATCGAAAACAACTGCCCGGGCGATGCGCTGGAAAGGGCAACCCATTGGTTTGGAAAAATGGGCATGCATAAAACCGAACTTCGTAACGGAGTTCTTTTTTATCTTGCCGTAAAGAGCCATAAATTTGCCATTGTTGGTGACGAGGGCATCAATAAAGCTGTCCCTGATAACTTTTGGGAAAAAATTAAAACCAGTATGGCTTTACGGTTTCAACAGCGCGATTTTGCACAGGGGCTGGTAAACGGGATACTTGAAGCCGGAAAGGCACTTAAAAAGTATTTTCCGCATCAAAGCGATGATGTAAATGAACTGTCGGATGATATTTCTTTTGGGAAGAACTGATGTTAAGTCAACCTCAAAGTTATGTCATTGCGATGACGAGGTACGAGGTTCCGATAAATATCGGAAGCAATCTCAATACATAACTTTGAAGTTGATTTGGCTTTAAAACCGGATACTTAATTGACCAACTCGTTTTTCATTCATAGATAAATAATTACAACAATGATAAAAAAAATTGTATTTGCCTTTGTGGTTTTGATGTTCGCCGTTACCGGTGTTTTTGGCCAGGATATTCCCACACCTCCCAATCCGCCGCGATTGGTTAACGACCTCGCCGGCATTCTGTCAGCCTCACAGGAGCAATATCTCGAAAGTAAACTTCGTAATTTTCACGATACTACCTCCAATCAGATAGTTGTGTTGACTGTAAAATCGTTAAACGGCTACGATAAAGCTGATTTTGCTTACAAAGTAGGTGAGCAGTGGAAGGTAGGCCAAAAAAAATTCGACAATGGTATTGTTTTGCTGGTTAAACCCAAATATAGCGATCGTGACAGGGGACAGGCTTATATAGCAGTTGGTTACGGACTTGAACCCGCTATTCCCGATGCCATTGCGCGCCGGATTGTGGACAATGAAATGATACCCTATTTTAAACAAAACAATTATTTTAAGGGCATCGATCAGGCGACATCTATATTAATGAAAATGGCTTCCGGAGAAATTTCTGCCAAAGGTTATAATAAGAAAACCGAAGGTTCCCCGTTAAATGCTATTCTGCCTTTTCTTTTCCTGATTATTATTTTTATTTTAATTAGAATAAGTGGTGGTGGCGGACGCTCCATGAGCAATCGTGGTGGTGGTTCATTTTGGACAGGTATGTTCCTTGGTTCTATGCTGGGCGGAGGAAGAGGCAGTGGTTTTGGGGGAGGCTCAGGCTTTGGCGGAGGCGGAAGCTTTGGAGGCGGAGGCGGCTTCGGCGGTTTCGGCGGCGGTAGTTTTGGCGGCGGAGGCGCCGGTGGCAGCTGGTAAGGTCAATGTCATATCAGGGTTTGATACTCATAAGCTTGTTCGGAAAATACGAAAGTGAGCTTTTTTCTTTCTATCAGGAACTTGGGATTTGCTGTTTACATGAACCGCCTGCAACCCATCCTGTAGAGTAGGCAATTTGAAGGTTGTAACCGCCGGTTTCGGCATCCAAATCAATAATTTCTCCGGCAAAATAAAGCCCCTGAACAATTTTTGACTCCATGGTTTTGGAAGCAATTTCGTTGGTGGGAATCCCGCCCGAAGTAATAATGGCTTCTTTAAACGGCCTGCTTGCCGTAACGGTAAAACGCAGGTTTTTCATCAATAGCCTGATTTGCTTTCGCTCCTTTGACGACACCTGATGGCAAGGCTTGGCCGGGTCGATGTTTAGTGTATTGAGAAATACCGGTATCATTGAAGCAGGAAGCCAACTTCGGAAAATGTTACCAACCTGTTTTTTTCCGTGTTCGTTTAAATCGCGCAACAACCTTTTATCAAGTTTTTGGTCGTCGAGGGCAGGCTTTAAGTCGATGCTGATTTCAACTTTGTTGTTTTTGTGCAGCTCGTTAACCACCAGTCGGCTAAGTGTTAATATGATGGGGCCTGACAGTCCGAAATGCGTAAAAATCATTTCGCCAAAAGCTTCGCCAATCTTTTTGCCGGAAGACCAAACCACTGCTTTTACATTTTTAAGGTTTAAACCTTGCAATTGTTGAGCTGTGTGGCCGGCAGTTTCAAGGGGTACCAGTGCCGGTTTTGGCTCTTCGAGGGTGTGTCCTGCCATGGTGGCAAGTCGGTAGCCGTCGCCGGTTGAGCCTGTTGCAGGATACGATTTGCCTCCCGTTGCCAAAACAATGTGATTGCTAAAAAATGTCTGCCCGTTGGCCTTGCATCCTGTAATTTTGCCGTTTTCAATAAGTAGTTTTTCAACTTTGTGGCTGCTTCTTATTTCAACCTTTAACCCGTTAACCCACCTTAATAAAGCCTTAACCACATCTGCTGCTTTGTTGCCTGCCGGGAAATAACGACCACCGCGTTCCAGTTTAACATCAACACCATATCTTTCCAACAGGTTGATGATTTCTTTTGAATAGAACTGCGAAAAAGCAGGCTTCAAAAAGCGGCCTTTGGGATAAACGTGGGTAATAAACTCGCTAACGGTTGCACTGTTGGTGATGTTGCATCTGCCTTTGCCGGTAATCATAAGCTTTTGCCCCGGCTGTTTCATCTTTTCCAATATCAGCACCTTACAACCAAGTTCTGCTGCTCTTCCTGCTGCCAGTAAGCCTGCCGGGCCTCCACCAATTACAACTACATCAAAATTATTCATCTTCCCAGGTTCAATTATTCAATGGCAATAAAAAAACTACTTCGTTTGTAACCTGAAGTAAATACCATCAGGGATTACTTTTGTTTAAAGTTACTGCTTCTCCGGCATCAAAACCACTTCAATTTTATATTTGTCTTTTAAATATTTGTTGGCGATTTTTTTGAGCGCTTTGACATTAAGCTTTTCAATTTCTTTTTTCTGATCCAATATTTTATCGGGATTCATCCCCAGCCACCAATAGCTGTTCAACTTATTAAGCCAATATCTGTTTTTTTGCAGGTTTTCTTCCAGATTAACAAGTTGGGTTTCTTTTACCTTTTTAACATCCGCTTTATCAGGTCCCTCCTTTTTAATTTTTTCAACCTCATCATAAGCGGCTTTGGTAAGCGATTCAACATTTTCAGGCCCGCAGGGAAATCCGATAACAAAATTAAAGTTGGAATAGGGGTACTTGATTAAATATCCTGATGCACCTACACCATAAACGCCGCTTTTCTCCTCTCTGAGATTCTCTATCAGTTTGATGGTAAGAACTTTTCCAAGCGACGAAAGCAGGTATTCCTCTTCGGGCTTATATTTGGTTTCGCCGTTAAAAAAGATGCTTACCCGGCTCTTTTGGTCTAAACCCTTATACACTGTTTTTTTAACCGGCCCTTTGGGAGGACGGATTCCAAGATCGCGGTAATGCAACTTGTTGTCATTGGAAGGCAGGCTGCCAAGATATTTTTGCATCATGGGCAGAATGGTGTCCATATCCAGATTTCCGGTAAAGAAAAAAGTGAAGTTGCCTGCATTGCCAAATAGTTTTTTATAAGCCTTTTTGGCAACGGAAAAGTTTAGGTTGTCAAGCTCTTTGGGAGTGATGAGGTAATTGCCACGCGGATTGTTGTCGGAACGAATACGTTTTACCTGATCGCGGTAGTAGGTGTCGGGATCTTTCAGCAGGTTGGTCATTATCATTTTTTCTTTGTTAATAACCGATTTGAAAGCTTTGGAACTAAAGTTGGGTTTGGTAAAGTATAGGTTGATTAATTGTAGTGCCGTTTCAATATCGGCAGGTGTGGACGAACCGTATATCCTTTCCGAGTTGGTAAAAATTGCCGGATTGACCCTGACATTTTTACCGGAGAGCAATTTTTCAAGTTCTATTTTTGTAAACCCGTTAACCCCGCTTTCGTTTACCAGCTTGTCAGCATATTCGGCTGATCGCCACTGATTATCGGGAAATATGGAGGTGCCACCCTGAGCGAAAGAGGTAAAAAGAATCTCATCGTTTTTGAATTTGGTGGGTTTTACAACCACCTTTAATCCGTTGGCAAAGGTGTATTCGGTAATTCCTGTTTTGTCGAAATGCTTTGTGGCTGTAATGGCAGCGGTTTCCGGAATCTTGTCCATTAACGGACGGTCGGAAACTTTGTCCTCGTAAGGTGTTACCTTTTGACTTTCTGCTTCATCAAGCCATTTTTTTACTTCGTCCTCCGTGGGGAGGGTAACGCCCTCTTTTTCGGGAGCGGCAATTACCACCATGCGGTTGTAATCTTTAATCCATTTGTCTGCCAGCGCATTAACCTGTTGCAGCGAAATTTTTGGCAGAATCTCTTTTGTGAACTCATATTCCGCTTCAATGCCCGGTGAAGGTTCATTCTCCAAAAAATTATTGATGTATTCGTAAACATAGTTTTTCGATTCGGTGCTTTGGCGCTCTTTATACCGTTTCTCTAAGTTTTTAAGGTATTCGGCTTTATACCTGTCCAATTCTGTTTGTGTAAATCCGTATGTTTTTACGCGCTGATTTTCAGTAAGCAGCGCTTTCATTCCCTTTTCAACACCATCGGGGCCTGCAATGGCAATTGACATGTAACTGTTTTTGCTACGAACCAAATTCCCGTAGCCTGAATAGCCATAGATAAACGGTGGGTCGGCAGCTTTTGTAAGTTCCGACAGCCGCTTGTTAAGCATGCCGTTAAAAAGCGATCCGGTAAGGTCTCTTTCGTAGTCTTTCCATGTAGATGTTTTTTCAACATCGTTTTTGTAGAAAATCTGAATCATGGTGTAAGGGTTTTCCTTGTCGCTAACCACTTTAACATAGGTGTCATGATTGTCAGGGACAGGAAACTCTTTACGGGGACGATAGTTTTCGGGCATTTTAATGTTACCGAATTGCGATTTTATTTTCTTTTCCATTTCGGCGGGATTTAGGTCGCCAATGGCGATAATAGCCATTAAATCCGGGCGATACCACTCTTTGTAAAAACGTCTCAACGTTTCGTGTTTAAAGTGCTCCAAAATATCTTTTTTGCCAATGGGGAGCCTTTTGGCATATTTCGAGTCTTTAAAAAGAATTGGGAAATATTTATCGCGCATGCGCTGTTGAGCACCCCTGCCAAGCCTCATTTCTTCAAGAATTACACCGCGCTCTTTGTCAATTTCGTCATCGGCAAAGGTAACTCCGGAGGCCCAGTCGTGTAACACCAGCAACCCCTTGTCAACGGTGGTAGAGTCGTCGGTGGGAACCGGTAAAATATAGATGGTCTGGTCAAAGCCCGTGTTGGCATTCAAATCGCTTCCAAACTCAATACCAAGGTTTTGAAGATAGCTGACCAACTCGTTCTTTTTAAAATGTTCGGTGCCGTTAAAGCACATGTGCTCGGTAAAATGTGCCAGACCCTGCTGGTCGTCATCTTCCAAAATTGAACCGGCATTAACCACAAGCCGTAACTCAACTTTATTTTTGGGTTTCTCGTTTTGCCGGATGTAGTAAGTAAGTCCGTTATCCAACTTACCTTTTATTACTTTCGAGTCGAAAGGAATAGGGTCGTTCAGGTTAAAATCCTGATTTTGTGAAAACAGTGATGCTGCTGAAAAAAGCAAAATTGCGTTCAGCCAAAAAAAGCGGGTAAAAAATTTCATGGGATTAAAATTTTGTATTGATTTAGGATTGATGTTTATTAAATAACATCTGCTAAACTAATAAAATATTGTCAGCTGTAAAGGGAATGGATATCTTAAAAATTTATAACAGTTTTTAATCTTTAAAGTTTGTCGAAAATAATTACTTTTGCCAGTTCCGAAAGGAGTAGGAAAAACATCTAATAATTAACCGGTTATAAAAGTTAACATTATGGCATTTAACCTTAGAAACAGAAATTTTGTAAAGTTGCTGGACTTTACACCCAAAGAGATTAAATTTTTACTGGATTTGTCGGTAGATTTGAAAAAAGCAAAGTATTCAGGAACGGAGCAGCAACGTTTGAAAAACAAGAATATAGCATTGATTTTTGAGAAATCATCAACCCGTACCCGTTGTGCTTTTGAGGTGGCTGCCCACGACCAGGGAGCCAACGTTACCTATTTGGGACCCACCGGTTCGCAGATTGGTAAAAAGGAGTCGATGAAAGATACAGCCCGAGTTTTAGGCCGTATGTACGATGGCATTGAGTATCGCGGTTTTGGACAGGATATTGTTGAAGAGCTTGGAGCATACGCCGGCGTACCTGTTTGGAACGGGCTTACCACCGAGTTTCATCCCACACAAATTTTGGCTGACTTCCTCACCATGATGGAGTATTCCGATAAGCCGTTGCATCAGGTTTCGTTCGCCTACCTTGGTGATGCTCGTAACAACATGGGTAATTCGTTGATGGTGGGGGCTGCCAAAATGGGTATGGATTTCCGCGCAGTGGCTCCCAAATCGGTTTGGCCTGATGAGGAGCTGGTGAAGACCTGTAACGATATTGCCAAAGAAACCGGCGCCAAGATTACCCTCACCGAAAGTGTTGACGAGGGCGTAAAAGGAGTTGATTTTCTTTATACCGATGTTTGGGTTTCCATGGGCGAACCCGATGAGGTTTGGAAAGAGCGCATCGAGCTGCTGCTGCCTTATCAGGTTAATAAAGAAATGGTAGAAAAAACAGGAAATCCGAAAGTTAAATTTTTACACTGTCTCCCTTCGTTCCATAACCGCAATACCATTATCGGCGAAGAGATTTATCAAAAGTACGGCATCGAAGCCATGGAGGTTACCGATGACGTATTCGAATCGGAACATTCCGTTGTATTTGATGAAGCCGAAAACCGTTTGCATACCATAAAAGCGGTAATGGTGGCTACTTTGGGGGAATAAAGTATCTGTTGAGTCATTCTGAGCGGAGTCGAAGAATGCTTTATTGATATTAGTTGGGCTTCGACTTCGCTCAGCCTGACAACTTGAAATTTGGAATTTTAAAAAATTATGGCAAAACAAGAAGATGTATTAAAAAAAATTATTTCCCATGCCAAAGAGTATGGTTTTGTATTTCAGAGCAGTGAAATTTACGATGGTTTAAGTGCTGTTTACGACTACGGCCCAAACGGGGTTGAACTGAAAAAGAATATCCGTGATTACTGGTGGAAATCCATGGTTCAGTTTCACGAAAACATTGTAGGGCTTGATGCTGCCATTTTTATGCATCCCACTACATGGAAAGCTTCGGGGCATGTGGATGCCTTTAGCGACCCGTTGATTGATAACAAAGATTCAAAAAAACGGTATCGTGCCGATGTGCTGGTAGAGGATTTTATGGCAAAAATTGAAGCTAAAATCGAGAAAGAGGTTACCAAGGCCAAAAAGCGTTTTGGCGATGCTTTTGATGAACAGCAGTTCAGAGAAACCAACCCGCGCGTACTGGCCAATATGAAGAAGATAGAGGATATCAAAAACCGTCTGTATCCTGCCATGGATAGTGAAGATATGGAGGGTATCCGTCAGCTTATTATCGACCTTGAAATTGCGGACCCCATTTCGGGAACCAAAAACTGGACGGAAGTGCGCCAGTTTAATCTGATGTTTTCAACCAGCATGGGTTCCACTGCCGATTCAGCCACCGAAATATATCTTCGTCCCGAAACTGCTCAGGGAATTTTTGCCAACTACCTGAATGTTCAAAAAACCACCCGGATGAAAATCCCGTTTGGTATTGCTCAAACGGGAAAAGCTTTCCGTAACGAGATTGTTGCCCGTCAGTTTATTTTCCGCATGCGCGAATTTGAACAGATGGAGATGCAGTTTTTTGTTCGCCCCGGAACCGAAATGAAATGGTATGAGTACTGGAAAGATGCTCGTATGAAATGGCATCTCTCCACCGGCATTCCTGCCGATAAATATCGTTTCCACGACCACGACAAACTGGCGCATTATGCCAATGCAGCGGCGGATATTGAGTTTGAGTTTCCCATGGGATTCAAAGAGCTGGAAGGAATTCACTCCCGCACCGATTTCGACCTGAAAGCACATGAGGAGTACTCAAACAAAAAGTTACGTTACCACGATCCGGAGATTAACGAAAGCTATGTTCCTTACGTTGTTGAAACTTCCATCGGCCTCGACCGTATGTTCCTCGCTATTATGAGCCATGCTTATACAGAGGAGAAATTGGAAGACGGTTCAGAGCGCATTGTTATGAAACTGCCTCCTTTTCTTGCTCCTAACAAAGTGGCTGTTTTTCCGTTGACTAAAAAAGACGGCCTGCCTGAAAAAGCCCGTGAAATTATGGACGGCCTCAAACAGGATTACATGTGTTTTTACGAGGAAAAAGATGCCATCGGTAAACGCTATCGTCGTCAGGATGCCATCGGAACACCTTATTGTATTACCGTTGACCATCAAACTTTGGAAGACAACACCGTAACCATCCGCGAGCGCGACACCATGAAACAGGAACGTATCGCCATTGATAAAATTTCCGGAATTGTCGGGGATAGGTTGAAGGTGAGATAGGTTATTGGTGGGGATTGGACTGACCTTTCAGATTGAGGTTGGCCTGCGCACCGGCGATCTGAAAGGTCGGAACAGACGTCAATAATCATAATATGAGCTTGTAGGAAAAATGTATCAAAGGATGCTCCGGATTAGTATTAAATATCGGCGGGGGTTACCTTTTTAGGTCGAGGGCTGACCTTTCGGGCCGAAGTCGGCTTGTGCACAGGCGACCCGAAAGGTCGGGGAAGCCTTTAACAATCATATTATGAGTGTAGTATGTCGTGTGTTATGGCATCCGGATTACCCGCCCGAACGTACCGTCCGGTACGGGCAGGCAATGCATCAATCCAACAATCCCACCTACTGATAAATAAACCTTTTAATACTCTGTTTTGGTGTTTTTTCAAAAGGCTCGGGGTGGAGTTGCATTTCTGTAACGGCCATGTAAGCGGGGAAGTGTTTGTTAAGCTCCTTGCGGTAATCTTCAAGTTTTTCAAGAAGCGCCTCTTCGGTAAGATTTAAGGCTTTCACCACATCCGCATCGGGAACTATCAGGGCTTTGAGCTTTCCTTCGCGCTGAACCACCAGCGATTCGGCCACGCAGGCACGGTTGTTAATCATCGATTCAATCTCTTCAGGATAGATGTTCTGTCCCGAAGGTCCCAGCAGCATATTCTTGCTTCTTCCTTTAATAAAGATAAACCCATCAGCATCGATGATGCCCAAATCGCCGGAATGCAGCCATCCCTCTTTGTCGATGGCCTGTTCGGTGGCCTCTTTGTTTTTGTAATACCCTGTCATAACATTTTCGCCACGCATCAATATTTCACCCACTTCATGTTGCGGGTCGGCTGAGTCGATTTTAATTTCCAGTGTGTCAACGGCTTTACCGCAGGAGCCTAGTTTGGCTTCATGGGCAGGTGCATAGGCCACCAACGGGCCGCACTCGGTCATGCCGTAACCCACCGTGATGGGAAAACCGATTTTCCTAAAAAAGCCTTCAATTTCATCGCTTAAAGCGGCACCGCCCACAACCACTTCAACAAAGTTGCCACCAAAACCTTCGCTTACACCCTTGAGCACCTTTTTATATAGCAACAAATTTATCAAAGGAATTTTCAACAGAAAACTCAGTGGTGCTTTTTTAATGACGGGAAGAATTTTCTTTTTATAAATTTTCTCAATGACCAAAGGAACCGACAAAATTAACCGTGGCCTGATTTCCTGAAAAGCTTTGGTGATAATAGCCGGCGTTGGTGTTTTGGTCAGGAAAGTGATATGGCATCCCAGCGAAAAGGGAAACAGAAACTCAAAAGCCAGTCCGTAAGCATGTGCCAGTGGCAGGAAAGAAACAATTTTATTGCCCGATTTTAAAGGCATGTGGGTGCGGGCAAACCTGATATTGGCGGCAAGGCTGTTGTGCAGCAACATCACCCCTTTTGAAAATCCCGTAGTGCCCGAAGTGTAGCTTATTTCGGCAAGTTCATCGTTTTTTGTTTCCGGCAGTGTGATGCTTTCTGAGGTCAGGCCGGAAGGAAATTTTTTAACCAGCGCATCATCCAATGTGTTTACAATGTCGTCCAGTTTTTCGTTGCGCGAATGGAGGGGGAGCAGATCTTCCAGTCCGAAAACAAACTGCAAATCGTACATGTCGTCAACGCTGAGCTTGTCCCAAATATTGTTGGCTGCAAAAAGTGCTTTCGACTCGGAATGGTTAACAATGTAGTGAACATCCTTGGGAAGAAAATCGGGTAAAATAGGAACTATAACCGCTCCGTAAGTTACCACGGCAAGATAAGCAACGCCCCAGTTGGCGGAGTTTTTACCTATTAAGGCAATTTTATCGCCCCGCTGAATACCGGTCTTCTCAAAAACAATATGGAATTTTTGAATGTGAGTGGCAACCTCTTTAAAACTGTAGGTTCCACCATTGTAATCCGACAAAGCGGGTTTATCAAAATTCTCTTTTATGGAAACTTTAAAATAATCAATCAGGTTTTCTTTTATCATAACGAAAAGTGTAAATTATGAACTCTAAGCAACAAAGGTACTAAAAGAAGTTGAAAGTGTTGGTTCGGGAGGGAAAACGGCTAATTCCTATTTTGTTGTGATAGATTATTATTTTGGATGTCCCGTTAGGGACGACATATTTCTAGAATGATATCATAAGAGACAAAAAGTCCCGTCAGGGACGATATCTGCATGACCGGCCAGACA
>WGDP01000137.1 GCA_015493215.1 Bacteroidales bacterium
GCATACCTACCATAAAGGTGTCGTAACGGATAATAAAATTGAGCAATCCCTTCTTTTTTTCGTAAGGGCCATACGCCAACACCACCTGCGTTTTTATTGAATCGTAATGCGAAGCGATGCTTTTTATCCAGTTGGCAGTTGCGGGTTTGCAATCGGCATCGGTTAAAAGCAGCACATCGTTTTTGGCTTCACGGATACCGATGGAGAGGGGGAATTTCTTTCCTTTAAAAAAGTTTAAGTCCTGCTGAATGGTTACCACTTTTAAATGAGGATACTTTTGCTCAAACTCTTTCAAAAGCAGGCCTGTATCATCGTCGGAAGCATGGTTTACCACCACCACTTCAAAATCGGGATAATCCTGTTCTAAAACCGAAGTAAGGTTATTGTTTAAATTATAATATTCGTTGCGGGCGGCAATTACCACCGATACCGGAGGCATATTTTCAGTTGATAACCTTTTTGCCGGCTTGTAAAAAGCGAGGCGCGCAAACACAACCCAATAATAAATTAACTGTACAAGCACAACCAAAGCAAAGAATGCCAGCAAGATAAGCTCTGTTAATGAAAAAGACTGAATCACAACAAACCGTTTAATGATAAAAAAACAAATGTATTCAACTTATACGAATTGAAGTATCTTTGCCGAAATTTTTATGTATGGAATTTGAATTATTAAAATCAGATAGTAAAACCGCTGCCCGCGCGGGAGAAATAACCACCGGCCACGGTAAAATTGAAACACCGATTTTTATGCCTGTGGGCACCGCCGGAACAGTAAAAGGATTGCACTTTAAAGAACTGAAAGAGGATGTTAAGGCTCAAATAATTTTAGGCAACACCTATCACCTTTATTTAAGGCCAGGGTTAGACATCATTAAACAAGCCGGAGGGTTACACAAGTTCAACACCTGGGATAAACCCATTTTAACCGATAGCGGCGGATATCAGGTTTACTCGTTAACCGACAGGCGGAAGCTGGACGAATCGGGGGTTTTATTCCACTCACACATCGATGGGTCAAAACACCATTTTACCCCTGAAAATGTGATGGACACCCAGCGTATTATTGGTGCCGACATAATGATGGCTTTTGACGAGTGCACTCCCTATCCCTGCGATTACGACTATGCCAAAAATTCCATGGAAACCACCCACAGATGGTTAGACCGGTGCATGAACAGATTCAACGAAACCGAACCGTTGTATGGCTATCAACAGAGTTTGTTTCCCATTGTTCAGGGCAGCACCTACAAGGATTTACGAAAAAAATCAGCTGAAGTAATTGCTTCGTACGGAGCCGATGGAAATGCCATTGGAGGGCTGTCGGTGGGCGAACCCCACGAAATGATGTATGAGATGACCGAACTGGTTTGCGGCATCCTTCCCAAAGACAAACCGCGTTACCTTATGGGAGTGGGTACTCCCGAAAATATTTTAGAAGGCATTGCCCTTGGCATTGATATGTTTGACTGCGTAATGCCTACCCGCAACGGCAGAAACGGAATGCTTTTTACCGGCGAAGGCATCATCAACATAAAAAATAAAAGGTGGGAAAACGATTTTAACCCCATCGACGAAAACGGAACTTCATTTGTAGATCATGCCTACTCAAAAGCATATCTGCGCCACCTGTTTACGGCCAAAGAGATGCTGGGTTCGATGATTGCCAGTCAGCACAACCTAGCTTTTTACCTTTGGCTGGTTAAAGAAGCCCGTACACATATTATAAAAGGAGACTTTGCCGGCTGGAAAGAGACGATGGTTAAAAAGGTAACCCGCCGAATTAAGTAATATTTACCTTTAACGGGCGTTGAATAAATGATTAAATGTGCTTTGTTAAAAATTATTGATAACTTCGACCAATGAAAATCATAGATATCTATATCATCAAAAAGTTTCTCGGAACTTTTTTCTATGCCATTTCATTGCTGATTATCATCGTCATTATTTTTGACATCTCCGAAAACATCGACCGCTTTATCAGTAACCATGCTCCTTTACACGCTATTGTGGTTGACTACTATTTAAACTTCATACCCTATTTTATCAACCTGTTTATATACCTGTTCACCTTTATTTCGGTTATTTTCTTTACCTCTAAAATGGCTTCCGACACCGAGATTATTGCCATTTTGAGCAGCGGAGTCAGTTTTTGGAGGTTACTGAAACCCTATCTTATTGCATCCATCTTTTTAGGCATCTTATCCTTTTATCTTGGCAACTTTCTTATTCCACGCACCAACCACACCCGCCGTATTTTCAAAGACACTTACATGGAAAAGCTGGCAAAAGACCGCAACCGCGACCTCCATGTTCAAATTGAACCCGGCGTTTTTGTGTATGTCGAGTCCTTCGACAGCAGAAAGAAAATAGGGAGAAAATTTTCGCTGGAAAAATTTGACGGCCAACGCCTGTTGAGCAAGATTATGGCCGACAAACTTATCTGGGACAAAAGCAATAAAAAGTGGAAAATTACCTCCTGGTACAAGCGTGAAATAGATACTGCAAGCAACCAAATGAAACTGTCGAACGGAAAGGAGATGGACACCACCATGAACCTTAAACCGGGTGATTTATACAGCGTTAAGCGCGATTACGAAGAGATGAACTTTTGGGAACTTAACAATTACATAGCCCGCGAAAAAGAGAAAGGTTCCATTTCGTATAAAAAGTATGAAGTGGAAAAATATAAACGCATAGCCGGCCCGGTGGCCATACTTATATTAACTTTTATTGGTGTTGCCCTTTCAAGCCGGAAGGTGAGAGGCGGTATCGGCATGCACCTCGGGGTAGGACTTGCCCTCACCTTTTCCTATATTTTACTTATGCAACTTTCAACCGTTTTTTCAACCATGGGTAACCTGCCTCCTTCGCTTGGCGCCTGGATTCCCAACATTATTTATGCCGGCATTGGTGTTTACCTTTTGCTTAAGGCGCCTAAATAAGCAAGTGGGAATCGGCTGTTTTTACTTTGATGCGTTATATTTGGTACACTGATGGAACTGATTTTTTATGAAAGGAGAAAAAATCAGTCTAATCATAATAATCATAACAATCAGTGTACTATTTTTTGAATGGCACATTGACCGGAACGAATTTTTAGCACATTAAAACAGGAATTAGTGTGGTAATTTAACGGATGATATTTTAAAACAGATGTCAGTAAATAGATTGGCTTTAATTCAATACCTTTGCGAAAACTTTTTGAATAATGATTGATAAAATTCCTTTTAACAAACCGTACTTTGCGGGAAAAGAGGTTCAAAATATTGTTAATGCGGCTTACTACGGTCATTTATCGGGGAACGGGGCTTTCACAAAAATGTGTCACTACTTTTTTGAAGATCGCTGGGGTTACGAAAAAACATACCTGACCACCTCCTGCACCGATGCCTTTGAAATGGCTGCCCTGCTGATGGATTTAAAGGAGGGCGACGAAGTTATTATGCCTTCGTTTACTTTTGTTTCAACAACCAGCCCGTTTATTTTGCGTGGCGCCAAAATTGTTTTTGCCGACAGCCTGCCCAACCATCCCAACATGGATATGGACAAGGTTGAAGCACTTATTACCGACAAAACCAAGGTCCTGCTGGTAATGCACTACGGTGGCGTTGCCGTTGATATGGATAAAGCAGTGGCGCTGGCCAAAAAACACAACCTGATTTTAATGGAAGATGTTGCCCACGCCATCGACGCTTACTACAAAGGAAAACCGTTGGGTACCTTTGGCGATTTTGCCGCTTTTTCGTTCCACGAAACCAAAAACGTGAGCAGTGGCGAAGGCGGCCTGCTTGCCGTTAACAACAAAAATTACATCGACAAAGCCGATATTATTTGGGATAAAGGAACCAACCGCGCTGCCTTTGAACGTGGTGAAGTTGACCAATACGAATGGGTAGGCACTGGAGCCTCATACATGCCTTCGGATATGATTGCAGGCATGCTGTATGCCCAGCTGGAAAATATCGAAGAGATACAGAAAAAAAGAATTAAAATCTGGGAACGATACTACGAAAACCTGAAAGTTTTAGAAGAAAAAGGGCTTGCCAAAGTACCGCACCTCCCCGATTATGCCACCAACAACGGCCACCTGTTTTATCTGTTGCTGAAAGACAAAAAGCAGCGCGACTCCCTCATAAAATTTATGGATAAAAACCACATTATGACTGTGTTCCATTATTTACCCCTGCACAACAGCCCCTATTACAAAGATAAACACGATGGCCGTCCGTTGCCCAATGCCCAACGATTTGCCGACACCATTATCAGGCTTCCGTTTTTTTATGAGCTTCCGCTGATGGTGGTTGATATGATTTCGGACAAGATAAAGGACTTTTTTAAATAATCTGCCTGTTTTTACCCACCTTAGCATGATAACATCAGATAAAAAATCAATAAGCCTGCTGGCTGATATTTTTGTAAAGAAAGGACTCTCCGATATTGTTATTTCTCCCGGCTCGCGCAACGCACCCATCATACTTGCTTTTGCTAACAATCCCCAAATAAATGCCATCAGCATTATCGACGAAAGAAGTGCCGCTTTTTTTGCCCTCGGCATGTCGATTGAAAAACAAAAAGCCACCGCCATTGCCTGCACTTCGGGCAGTGCAGCCTTAAATTATGCACCGGCCATTGCCGAAGCTTTTTATCAAAAAGTGCCGCTGCTGATTTTAACAGCCGACCGCCCTCCGGAGCTTATTGACGTGGGCGACGGGCAAACAATCCGGCAAAAAGATGTTTATGGAAACTATATAAAAGCAAGTTTTGAACTTCCCGAAAACATAGACTCTCCGGGGGCATTTGAGCTGGCAAACCAAATGATAAACCGCGCCATCGACCTGGCGCATTTTCCCGAACCGGGGCCGGTTCATATAAACCTGCCCTTTTCCGAACCCCTTTACAATACTACCGTAGAAACTGTTGAAGGAAAAGTGTTTCCTCACGGTAGAAATAATAAAAATCCGAAGCAATCCTATTTAAAAACGCTTGCCGGCCAATGGAACAAGTATGATAAGGTGCTTATAATAGCAGGGCAACAAATTTTAAATAATAAGCTCAATGAAGTGCTTTCGGAATTTGTAACCCGTAAAAATGTTGTACTGCTCACCGAAACCACCTCCAATCTTTTTGATAATAATTTTGTGGGGTGCATCGACAATGTATTAACGGCAATTCGTGAGGATGAACTTGATTTTTTCAAACCCGAATTGCTCATTACATTTGGCGGGCAGGTAGTTTCAAAGAAGATAAAAAAATTCATGCGAAGCCATAAGCCCGTTGAACATTGGCACCTGTCGCCATCCGGAGAAGCACTTGACACCTATCAATGCCTCACAAAATCGGTAGCCCTTACACCGGAGCTGTTTTTTGAAACCATGGCCGACTATATAAACACATCACCGGCAGCGTATGCCAAAGCCTGGATGCAAAAACGAAACAGGGTAATCGGCCGCAGAGAAGACTTTTTATCCGAATTGGAATACTCCGACCTGAAAGTATTTGACGTACTGTTGCAACATATTCCCGTTGGAACAACGCTGCACCTTGGCAACAGCACCCCCGTACGTTATGCCCAACTATTTGGCACACGGGAGTTTATCACCTACCGTTCAAACAGAGGGGTAAGCGGCATCGATGGGCAGGTATCCACAGCAGCAGGCGCTGCTTATGCCACCGACAACATTAACCTGCTTATTACCGGTGATGTAGGTTTTTTGTACGATTCAAACGGGCTGCTAAACCAAAACCTGACTCCCAATTTAAAAATTATTGTTATCAACAACGGTGGTGGAGGCATTTTCCGATTTATTCCCGGCCCGGATACCTCTCCGCAACTGGAAAAGTTTTTTGAAACAAAGCACAACTATTCAGCTGAAAAAATAGCACAGACGTTTAACATCCGGTATGTTAAAACCCGATCTATCCGCGAACTTTTATACGCGTTGCCCGAATTCTTTAACGAATCGGAAAAACCTGTTTTGTTGGAAGTATTTACCCCGGGCAACACCAATGCAATCTGGCTCAGGAAATATTTTGAATATTTGAAAGGATAAATTGAAAGCAAACCCTCTCTCACAGTTTGTACCATCTCTCTCACGGTTTGTAACCGTGAGATTTACAAAATCTTCCTCCATCAGGCAGGCAATCTAAAAGACATATCATCTTCACTTTACGCATATTATACCATCCTTACCAAATAGCTCGTTCAAAATCCATCTTTCCATCTCTCTCACGGTTTGTAACCGACCAATCCATCTCTCTCTCACGGTTTGTAACCGTGAAGAACTTGCAAAAACTAACCCCAAATACTCTTTTCCGTCATTTAACTGACGGAAAAGCTATCCTTTCCGTCAGTTGGATGATGGCAAGGATACTTTTTTCTTCTTCTTTACCCATCCTATTCCTTTTATAAGGTTGCAGTAACAATCGCCCAGAATAGACTCACGGCAAAACACATCCATTGTTAATAACCTCACCACAAAACCCCTCTCACGGTTTGTAACCGTGAGATAAACTATAATATTGTATTTTGCTGCTTACACCGGTATTTTTACTGACTCGTAAAGCCAAAACTTTCATAACTTTGCTGCTTACAAAACAAATGACTTATGAAATATGTAGGCGCGCATGTAAGTGCATCAGGTGGTGTGGAAAATGCACCCGTTAATGCTCATAATATAGGAGCAAAAGCATTTGCACTTTTTACTAAAAATCAACGGCAGTGGGTATCAAAGCCCCTGACCGAAAAGAGCATTGGTCTCTTCAAGGAAAACTGTGAGAAATTCGGATACAAGCCCAATCAGATATTACCGCACGACAGTTATTTGATTAACCTCGGCCACCCCGACAGCATTGCGTTGGAAAAATCCAGAAATGCCTTTTTAGATGAGATGCAACGTTGCGAGCAGCTGGGCCTCGACAGGCTTAACTTCCATCCCGGATCACATCTTAAAAAAATAACCGAAGAGACCTGCCTGTCCACCATTGCCGAATCAATCAACCTCACCCTTGACAAAACCAAAGGGGTTATTGCCGTTATTGAAAACACCGCCGGTCAGGGGTCAAACCTCGGTTATAAATTCGACCATCTGGCATACATAATCGATAAAGTGGAGGACAAAAGCCGCGTGGGCGTGTGTATAGATACCTGCCACACCTACACTGCCGGCTACGACATTAAAACCGAAGCCGGATACAAGCATACTTTTGATGAGTTTGATTCCGTCGTAGGGTTTCAATATTTAAAAGGTATGCACCTGAACGATTCAAAAAAGGAGTTGGGAACACGGGTTGACAGGCATCACAATATCGGACAGGGATTTATTGGCGAACCCCTTTTTAAACGAATTATGAACGATGCCCGTTTTGACGAGATCCCCTTGATACTGGAAACCCCCGACGACAGCTTATGGGCTCAGGAGATAGCGCTTCTATATAGTTTCGTGGAAGCAAACCACCCGGAATAACCCTTTCACTTGACTTAAAGAGTCAGGTTGAATTAAAATGTAAGATTGGATCTGCTGTCTATCCTTCGGCCGGTTAAACGGCAAGCCTGAAACTTTAGATTTAAAAATAATTTAGCTGCTTTTCTTTTCATCATCTCCCACGGTTACAAACCGTGGGAGAGGCGTCTATAAGAGGTATCTAAAAAAAAACCAAAACAATTCACTTTCTCTCACGGTTTGTAACCGTGAGCTTTTGCATCACTCACACACACTTTCTCTCACGGTTTGTAACTGTGAGCTTTTGCATCATTCACACACTCTCTCTCACGGTTTGTAACCGTGAGC
>WGDP01000138.1 GCA_015493215.1 Bacteroidales bacterium
AACAAAAGTCTGGAAAAACAAACAGTGCATCAGCCTGTCCGAAAGGCTGCGTAAACTGGGCTACACCCAACCACCATCACCAAGAACGCTCTATAATTTTTCAAAAACCGGTAAAGCATCTGCTTACACCCTGTCAACCCTGGTTCATGCTGTTTATAATGACAACAGCGCATTCATGGCCTTTTTTAATTCGGAATACCAGGGAAACGATAAACTGAAATGGGAAGCTTTTGCTGACTTTACAAGCTGGCAGTATAAACCAAAAAACCCGGAAGAAACTACTGTCAGCAAAGATTCACCCGATACAACTGCCGGCAAATTATCAATAAGCGACCCTTCACTGTTTATTTACAAAATGTTTGGCGGCAGGTTCACCCCTCTTTTTGCTTTTTACTTTTTTATTTATTGCGTGGTTGTATTGTCGTTGGCAGTTGCTACCGGCGTTTGGAAAGGAATCGATTATCCACTGTCGGAAAGTTATTCGGTTTGGATTGGCTATCTGTTTTTTGCCTCTGCAGCTACGTTTATTACACTGTTCAACAAAAACCTGTTTCGTTTATTAAACTTCACCAATGGAAATACCGAAGTTTTAAAAAAGCGATTGACCTCCGTTAAAGTCAGCCTGATTTTGCTAATACTCGCAGTAATTATTTCTTCAGCGCTTCATTATACTTTTCTTACCGATCAATTACACGGCTGGTGCGAAAGCGAGCCGGGAAAACTTTCGTGGCTCGGGTTTTATCACCTTGTATTGTATGCCTTTAACCTCTGGATTATCTTTCTGTTTATTTACTACTATACAAACGTTGGCAAAATCATAAAATCATTGGCTGAAACCGAGACAAATAACGAAATCGGGTACTGTAAAAACATCAAGGCCATCCTCCCGGTTTTATCAAACCTCAACATCTATTACAAGCTGATTGTTATTGCCATTGGCGGATTTGCCATGCTGTTTTTTGCAACCATTATTCTTTTTATGAAAAAGAACCACGATTACACGCTCTATTTATGGCAGTGGGTTGAAATAGGAATACTGATAATATTGTATGTGGGTTTTGGTTTTGTACTCTATTGGCGATATTTTGCAAAAAGCATCAGCAATTTTTTAATTGCCGAACGTAACAAACAGTTGTTGAAAAACTATATGAACCAACAGGAGATGATTTACAGCCTGACCCTGCCCTCCGGTCCCGACGAAATTAACCAATACGCAGCCAATATCCTTAATATTATTATCTGGATTGTTTCAATAGGATTGCTGCTGCTAATTGGGTCGATGCTGTATTTAAGTAATTAACAGGTGTTTATATGATGATAAATCTCATTTTTCAAAGAAGTTTCAAACTATTTACAATAGGCAATGCAGGTTGAAACGGAGAATGTTTTTTTAATTTACAGACACGTTTAACACAAAAATAATGAACGCAACAAACAAAGCAAAGATAATTCAGTTTGTGAGAGAACAGTTGAGCAATTGTAAAAGCAACTATCAATCTGCGATCGATACAATATTCAATGATAAAGCGTATGGCAACAAATCCGAAAAGCTTGCCGCACTTAAGTTTTTGGCATTATACAGTTCAGAGGACATCGGTTTAATCAATCAAAGTGCACAAGAGGTACTTAAACTGGAAGGTACTCCCCTCGAAAAAATAGAAATGAAATTAATTACATGGGAATAATAATAAACCAAAAAGATTATGAAAAAACTACTACTTATTTTTACAGCAATACTTTTAATCCACACCACACTAACCGCCCAACAGCCTGTTAAAGAACTTGAAAGCTGGGCAGCCCGACAAACGGGCAACATTAATGCCGGAGAGGTAGTGGAGTTTTTAAATGGGGGGAGAGCTGCCGGAGATATTACTTTTGGGAGTGAATATGTTTTTAGCTCTACTCCAACCACCTCAATATCTGCTTGTTCACTTGATTCAACACGTTTTATTGTTGCATTCTCGGACTCCAGCTATTCTTATATTGGAACTGCAATGATTGGAACTATATCAGGTAATAATATCTCTTATAGTTCCAAGTTCATATTCAACAATGATCAAACTATTAACATAGCTTCGACAGCAATGGATAACAATAGTTTTGTTATAGCATATACTGATTATGGTAATTCAAGATATGGGACTACAATTTTAGGAACAATTTCAGGAAATACAATCTCATATAGCAACGAATATGTTTTTAACATAGCACAAACTCAATATATATCTATAGTAGGTTTAAGTGATGATAAGTTTGTAGTTAATTATCAGGATACTGGAGGTTCTTTTTATGGGGCATCTATAGTTGGAACCATATCAGGAAATGTAATTTCATTTGGTTCTGAATATATCTTTAATTATAGTACTAGCAGACCTAATTCATCTGTTAGAATTGATACTAACACTTTTGTTGTAATGATAATTGAACCTAATTCTACATGGGCTGGATCAGCATTAGTTGGAATTGTGTCAGGAAGTTCAATAACTTTTGGGCCAAAAAATGTTTTTAACCCCTCTACCACTGTATATCTTTCATCCACAGCTTTAAATGACTCCAATTTTGTAGTTGTTTATAGCGTAGGTACCGCATACAGCAATATTGGAAAAGCTGTTTTAGGAACTGTTTCAGGGTACAATATATTGTATGGAACTGTAACTGATTTTAACCCTACTACAGTAAGATACACTTCAGCAGCAACATTGAATACATCTAAATTTGTTATTTCATTTACTGATGGTGCTAGTAATTCTTCTCCTGGCACAGTAATAATTGGAACCGTTTCAGGAAATAATATGTCTTTTGGTTCTAAGTTTATATTTAATTCCACTATAATGCTTAGTAATTCGATAATTACATTAGACACATCACATTTTGTAAACTGTTACAGGGATGCAGGCAATGCAAATTACGGAACTGCTATTGTTGGAACTATTGAAGGGCCGCCATTGGTAAATACAACCGCTCTCACAACCAGCACCTGCCCCGGAACAGTCACAATCCCAATAACCGTTCAAAATATGGATGACGTAACTGATTTTTCATTGATATTGGATTATGGTACAACAAACCTTACCTATGACGGATATCAAAATGCAAATACGCAGCTAAGCAGCGGAACTTTATCTGTTGTTGAAGCAGGGGGTGAGATTACAATGGCGTGGAATTCAACCACAGCAGCAAATATAACAACAGACACATTACTGGAGCTACAATTTACAGCTTCTGCAAGTTATGTCCAAAATACCGAAAACTTAACATGGGATGACCCCAACAGTTATTATAAAAATAGCAACGGCGATACCTTATCGACTGTGTTTAACAACGGGCTGGTAACTATTGAACCAATAGTAGGAGGTGCAGGGCCAATGTCCGGTTCAAACAATGTATGTCAGGGGGCAACAAACGAAAGCTATCAGGTTGATAGTATTGCGAATGCAACTTCCTATGTGTGGGAATTAAACCCTTCAAATTCCGGTACAATTAATGGAAGCGGTACGAATATCACCATTGATTATTCTGCAACCTTTTCAGGACAAACAACCTTGTCAGTTTATGGTTCAAACTCATGTGGCAACGGACCCTCTTCATCTTTAGTTATTACAGTAGCTCCTGCTCCAACAGCAAATGCAAATGTTGATGATACAGTTTGTGAGAACAATACATACGCTTTGTCTGGTTCAGCCACAAATCAACAATCAATATTATGGACTACTGCGGGAGATGGCACATTTGATGATGCTACTTCTCTAACAGCTAATTATACTCCGGGGAGTAATGATATTGCTTCAGGCTCTGCAACCCTTACCTTAACAGCTTATGCAATAGCACCATGTGCTACTAATGCTGTTGATGATATGATACTAACAGTCCAGCAGTTTCCCACAGCCAACGCCGGCTCCAACGATACAATTGGCGACAATGCCACCTATACACTATCTGGTTTGGCAGCAAACCAGCAAAGTGTTCTTTGGACAACAGCCGGTGATGGTACGTTTGACGATGCAACCTTGCTTGCTGCTACCTACACACCCGGCGTTAACGACATTGCCAACGACTCGGTAATACTAACATTAACAGCCAATTCCATAACACCCTGTGCAACAAGCGAAAGTGATAATATGACTTTGTACATACAACCATCACAACAAATTAGCTTGTTAAACGGTTGGAATATCGGTTCATTTTATGTTGCCCCTGTCAATATGGATCTTCTAAACATACTACAGCCGCTTGTTACCTCCAATGAGCTTACAAAAGTAATTGATGAACAGGGTGGTTTTATTCAGGAAATTCCCGGTTTCGGTTGGATGAACACCATAGGCAACATGGCGAACAGCGAAGGCTATTATATAAAAGTAAACCAAAATACCCAGTTGGATTTGTTTGGCACTTTGGCCGTTACACCGTTTAGCATACCATTGTCAACCGGATGGAACATAATGGGCTATCCAACACAGGATACCGCAGATGCCATTACAGTAGTACAACCCTTAATCGACTCTTCATATCTTACCAAAATAATTGACGAAAGTGGTGGTTTTGTGCAGGAGATACCGGGTTTTGGCTGGATGAACACCATTGGCAATTTTATGCCCGGCGAAGGGTACTACATAAAAGTAACACAAAACTGTACACTTACAATTGCCAGAGAAGCACCCACTGTAACAACCGATAATGCAACCGGCATTACCTATTCCTCTGCAATTAGTGGTGGTAATATTACTTATAATGGTGGCGCCCCTGTAACTGCACGGGGTGTTTGCTGGAGTACTTCTTCTAACCCAACATTAGCCGATAATTATACAACCGATGGCACAGGAACAGGTTCTTTTACAAGTAACATTACAGGGCTTGCGGCCAACACACAGTATTATATAAGGGCTTATGCCACCAATAGTGAGGGGACTGGATATGGGAATGAAGTGTCGTTTATTGCTACACCACCACCATTTGTTAATTGTGGAGATTTACTTACATATGAAGGACAGAACTATACTACTGTTCAGATTGGTGGGCAATGCTGGATGGCAGAGAACTTAAATGTAGGAATCATGATACAAGGTGGTCTATATCAGACAAACAACGGGCAGATTGAAAAGTATTGTTACGGTAACGACCAAATTAACTGTGATATTTATGGTGGCTTATATCAATGGGATGAGATGATGCAGTATGTAACTACTGAGGGGATTAAGGGAATATGCCCTGATGGATGGCATTTACCAACAGATAATGAATGGAAAACAATGGAGATATATTTAGGTATGATACAAAGTCAGGCAGATACAGTTGGTTGGCGGGGAACTAATGAAGGTGGAAAGTTAAAAGAAATTGGGACAACCCATTGGAATGCACCTAATACCGGAGCCACAAACTCTTCAGGGTTTGCAGCACTTCCAGGGGGCTATAATTATTATGGGTCGTTTCGCTACCTTGACGATCAAGGACACTGGTGGGCAAGTACTCCGTATTCAAATACTGGTGCATGGAGTCGCCGATTGTACTTCAATTATGCGCAAGTGTATAGGTACAATTGGAATCATGTCAAGGCACTTGGGCGAAGTGTACGTTGTCTCAAAGATGTTAATCAACCACCACTACAACCCACTTCACCAATACCGGCAGATAGCTCACAAAATCAAAGCCTCACAGTAGGTTTGCATTGGTCATGCTCTGAACCTGAAGGTGACTCTCTAACCTACGATGTATATTTTAGTACCGATACCATCCCCATTTTGGTGGCTTCAGCAATTACTGATACTACCTATGTCCCGGATACACTTGATTATGATTCCACGTACTTCTGGAAAATAGTAGCTCATGATAATCATTCAAATACAACTATAGGTGATATTTGGGAATTTACAACTAGGGATTCTACTTGGCAATGTGGTGATACTATTGTTGATTCAAGAGATGGACAGAGCTATAATACTGTTCAGGTTGGTGGACAATGCTGGATGGCAGAAAACCTTAATGTTGGCACAATGATATTAAATTATCAGGAGCAAACAAATAATAGCCAAACCGAAAAGTATTGCTACAACAATGACCCCATTAATTGTGATGTTTATGGAGGTTTATACCAATGGAATGAAATGATGCAGTACATAACAACGCAAGGAGTGCAAGGTATTTGCCCCAGTGGATGGCATATACCGACTGATGGGGAATGGACAATTCTCACCACTCACTTAGGCGGTACAAATGTTGCTGGAGGGAAAATGAAAGAAACTGGAATAAACCACTGGAATTCTCCAAATACAGGTGCAACAAATAGTAGTGGGTTTACTGCCCTTCCAGGGGGCTACTGGAGTAGCAGTGGGTTGTTCTACTCCCTTGGCACTTACGGCTACTGGTGGTCATCAAGCGAGAGTTCTAGTACGCACGCATGGTACCGGTACCTGTACTACGACTTTGTCCTGATTAACCGTTATTATTACAACAAGACAAGCGGATACAGTGTCCGTTGCATCAAAGATTAATATAAAGGTTTAATAAAAAGTAATCAATTAAATAAACTGAAATGGAAATATCAAAAAAAATAACTAAAGCTAAATTAGTAACAATTAGTACCACATTTATTATAGGATTAATTTTTATAATTAGTACTGTTACTTCAACAGTAAAGGCACAAAATCAAGGGGGGGGATATCCATGGCCATATAATTCAGGTTGTTGTGGGGTTTGGACAACGACATGTAGTGATCCATATGATTTCTATTATTTTCAATGCACATCTTACGTAGCATGGAAAATGAATCAGGCAAATGATATCTCTCCACAGACTACACCATTTCCATTTTATGACACTATGACAGGAACAGGCGGAACAGGAACCTGTAACTATTCTTACGGACAACTTAGTAATGCCTGTAGGTGGGCTGATGCTCTTCAATCAATAGGGTACTTTGTTGATCAAACACCTGTTCCCGGTGCTATAGCACAATGGGAAGCTAATCCAAACAACTCTTATGGTCATGTAGCATATGTTGAATCGGTTAATACTGATGGGACTGTATTAATTTCTGAATATAATTATTCTACTACATGCGGTTATGACACCAGAACAATCGCTGCAAATAGTGCGGACAATTATATACGTTTTAACCGTTTTGCTATAACAAGTACTCCAACTATTATAGCACCAAACCCGCTCGTCCAAGGTCAGGGGTGCACAATAACAGTAGAGGTTGAAAATGAGTTTTCAAGTGATGTAACAGCAAATTTTAGATGTGCATTGTATAGCTCTTCGAATGTGTTTCTTGGTGAAATTGAAATAAAAAATGGAGAGTTCTTTAATGCAAATGAAACACGAACGCTTGTATTTTCAAAAACAATAATTAACTCATCACCCGGAAACTATAAAATTTGGATTGAATCCAGAGTTACTGATAATACTCCTTGGACAGTATTGCATAAAGAGAATGCTTCCAGTATTATTCCGATTAACATAGTATCTAGTAGTTCTGGTCAGAATGCGCCAGATATAGCAATAACTAACATCAATATTTTACCAAATTACAATCCGAATGTTGGTGATGATGTATATTTTCAGGCTACTATTGAAAACGTTGGGCAAGTTGTAGCAAATAACATAAATCTTAACTTTAATATTGATGGCCAAACTTATTATACTAATAATACTGCTTCTTTAGCACCGGGAGCAACCAATACCATTACAGCACCGGCTTATGTTTTTAGTGAATCAGGCATGTATCAATGTTTTGTAGAGGCTGAAGCTGTAACAGGCGAAACCTACCTATTAAACAATACTGCCGTTCAATCTGTGGTTGTTTATGGAGAGTCATTTTCATGGTTAACTGAAGTAAGCAATACAAATTATCAACTAAATGGTATTTATTATCTTAACCCAACAAATGCTATTGCTGTTGGTGATTATGGAAAGATTGCGACATACAATGGTGTTGATTGGACAACAATAACTAATCCAAACGGCGCTTGGGAATTAAATGATGTGTACGCAGCTGATGCAAATAATATCTATGCCGTTGGGCAGGGCGGACATATTTTCTTCTATAATGGTAGCCAATGGTCAACCATAACTATTAATGGTGCATATCAGGATTTTGAAGCGGTTGATGGAAACAATGCTAATGATATTTGGGTTGTGGGTGATGATGGAATTATTTATAATTATGATGGAACTGCCTGGAATTTAATCAACTCAAATACAACTGCCAAATTAAAAGGAGTTTACTGTGCCGGCAATCTTACTTATGTTGTTGGTTATTCTGGAACGATATTACAAATAAATGGTACGAGTGTTTATCAAATGACCAATGTTCCGTCAGAAAGGTATTACGATATTCATGGAACTTCTGACAATAACATTTTTGCTGTTGGGCAAGATGCAACTATTTTACATTATAATGGAAATGCTTGGACTGTAATGAATAGTCCCTTACCATACACTGATGACATCAATGGTGTATGGGCAGCTGATAATGGAGAGGCTTTCGCTTGTACTCAAAGTGCTAACATGTTACACTATACAGGAAGTGCATGGGAGCTTCAAACAGATAATATTCCGGTTAACTTACAAGGCATTTACGGTTTAACCCAAACTGATGTAATTAGCACTGGTACTCAAGGTAACATTCGGCATTATGAAAGTACTGCTTCACCATTACTGATAAACTTACCCGTGCCCTTTAAGAGCCAGGTGCTTCCTGGTTCATGGGATCAAACTCAAAACTGTGGTCAAACAAGCTTGGTCATGTGCCATTCATTTTATCAATATACTACACCTTCAGTACAAGACATTAAAGATATAGATGATTTCCTTTGGACAACCTACAACTACCCAATAAATAACTATAATGGATCACCTACCGGTGTATCTGACCTTTATAATGTAGCAAGTCTATTCTATGGTTATCAAGATATAGAAACTCATACAGACTGGACAATAGAATCCATAAAAAACTCACTACTTGCAAACATACCAGTCATAGTAGCTGTAAAAACCGGTATGACTACAACCGGGGTAAATCATTTTATGGTTTTAAGAGGCTATGATGAAGAGAATCAGAAATTATTCTTCAATGACCCAGGAAGATCTTTGAAATCAGATTGTGGTAAAAATGTTAGTTATAGCGTAGCTCTGTTTCAGCAGTCCTGGGCAACACAAGGGAATGCCTGCATAGTAATAAACGAAGCAAGTGGTTCAGGACCAGGAGGAACAACAACAGCTCCAATAAGTCTAACCTATGAGATTGCAACAGATACAATTATAATTGGATGGGAGCCTGCTTATGGCAGCAATCCTATTAAATATTTTATTTACAGAGATGATATCCTGATTGACTCCGTGCAATCCGACACATCAATATATCTTGACACAAACAGACTTTACAATATAAATTATAAATATAATATTACTGCTTTTGATACAGTTGAAAGTCCACTCTCACAAGATTTATTTGTACTAATCCCTGGAGAATATTTTACACCTGTATGGGATGGCAACAATCCATATTCACCTCAAAATATCATCATTACCGATGCATTACTTGATGGACAGAAATTATATGCCGGATGTGAGATAGGTATATTTGATGGTGAGATTTGTGTTGGGAAAGCAGTATTGTCCGACACAATCACTGTGAATAACCCTTTAACAATTGTTGCCGGAGCTGACGATCCTTCAACAACAAATGATATTGAAGGGTTTATTGAGCCAAATGAAATAAAATACAGATATTATATACCTGTCACTCAAAGTGAAATAGAATTAGTAGCAGCAAATTATAACACAACTCTTGATACTGTTTTTACTAAACTTGGTACAAGTTTAGTTGAATTAGATGGGACATCCGGTGTTGAACAATGCATTTCATTATCAAATGGTTGGAATATTATCTCTTTTTATGCCACTCCGGAATACCTAAGCATGGATTCAATATTAAAACCGCTTACTGAGAGTGGCACTTTAATCAAGATAATAGATGAAACAGGTGGTTTTATGCAAAATATACCTGGTATTGGTTGGCTAAATACTATCGGTGACATGTCAAATACAGAAGGCTATTATATTAAACTAATACAAGATGATACTTTGTGTATTTCCGGTAGCCTTGTTTCATTGCCATTTAGTATTCCTCTTATCGAAAACTGGAATCTAATGAGCTATCCTGTTCAATATAGTCAGCCCGCAATGACAGTTGTTCAACCATTGATTGATTCGGCACATTTAACAAAAATTATTTCACAATCTGGTGGTTTTATCCAAAATATTCCCGGATTTGGATGGTTTAATACGATTAATGATTTTCAACCGGGACAAGGCTATTATATAAAAATGAATTCGGATGACACACTTATAATAAATGAATCGTCCACAAAATATGTACGTTACCAAAATTTAATTAAAGAGGGGAAAAAAGTCCAAATGGAATAATATTGACAATTTATAATTATAAACGCATTGCTATAAATTTTAGTAATCTACTAATTATTAATAGTTATGGAGATGGGATTTAAACAAAAACCTGTTTTGACCTAATACTATATGTCTTATATAGTTTTAGTTCAAGTGGTTTTTTAGCCCTTTCGCTTATAGCAAATGTATCAAAAAAATCACAAAAAATAAAAACACATAAAACAAAAAAATCATGAAAAAGCTTTTACAATTAGCAACAACAATCCTTTTGATGTTATTAACGGTAACAACAACAGCACAAATTAAAACTGCAATACCCAACGAGGTACAGCTGTTACAAAACCCTTACAACCCAATGAACATTCTACTTGTTCCATCGGCAATAGAAGGCATTACACCGCAACAGGGTGATTTGGTAATGGCTTTTGCCGGGGATGTTTGCGCCGGAGCCGCCATTGTAGAGGATGTAGATTCATTACTCAACCTCGTGGCAACCAGCACCGATGAAGTAAACAAAGGGTACCGGTCAGGGCAAGCCATAAGGTTAGAATACCACTCAACTTATGATAATACCGTGTATAAACTTATCCCCAAAAAAATAATAATGGGCAGCATGACTTATGAGAAACTGGGTACTTTCTATGCGCAGTTTAAAGCCAATGCGCTAAGTGTTGCACAAAACAATAGTAGAAACATAAAGGTTTATCCAAATCCGGCTGGTCATCAATTGTATATTTTAATGGAATTTCAAAACATAAAATCCGGCGAAAAGTTAAACCTTAAACTAATCAATATAAATGGTAAAACTGTACTTACCAACCAATATAGTTTGAATGGACAGGTGATTGCTCTGGATGTTGCCGGTTTACCTGCCGGTGAATACCTGTTGTTTTTAAGTGGCAAGGATGTAAAATATACCAAAAAAATAATAAAGCAATAAGGTAGTAAACAAAACTATGTTAAAAAAATCGAGTTAAGGCTACTCTTAAAAATAGAATTTAAACCGGATTAATAAAAAATTTACAAACGATGAAAAAAATATTTACAACCTATCTAATTGCGTTTTTTCTTTTGATATTTTCAGCAAACATGTTACATGCACAACATTTCACCACTATATGGACGGGAAACCCATACGACCCAATGGCATTTATTATTCAAGGCGCTACAATCGATGGAACAGATATGGAAGCAGGCGATGAAATTGCAGTTTTTGACAACGATGGCAACGGGAACGAAATATGTGTTGGTTCTGTTGTTTTAACAGGGCCATTAACAGCGGGAAATTCTGCAACATTTTCTGCTGCTCACGAAGAATTGGGAGGGGATGGCTTTATTTCAGGGCATACCATTATCTATAAGTTTTGGGACAGTAGTGAATCTGCCGAAATAACCATGATTACCCCAACTTATACTACTATTTCAGGATTTGATGAAGTATATACGGCACAAGGAACTGCTGTGTTAACATCCCTTGCCGGTAGTTCATCGGTTGAAACTACAGCCTCCTCAGTAACAACATGTCAGGGTAGTGTAACTGTTCCTGTTATTGTTAACAATGTTACCGATGTTGTTGACTTTACGTTAATCCTTAACTACGGAACAACAAACCTTACCTACACTGGTTATCAAAATACCAATTCCCAGTTAAGTAGTGGTTCTTTATCAATATCGGAAAACGGTGGTGAAATTACTGTAACCTGGAATTCATCAACAGCAGCAAATATTGCATCCGATACATTACTGGAATTTCTGTTTACTGCATCACCGGTTTACTCGCAAACAATAGAAAACCTTACTTGGGATGAGCCAAACAGTTATTACAAAAATAGTGACGGAGACACACTTGTAGAATCGTATATAAACGGAACAGTAACAATCGACCCGATACCGGTGGGTGCAGGCACAATAACCGGCAACACCCCCGTTTGCCAGGGTTCATTAGCCGAAGGTTACAACGTGGGAACAATCACCAATGCTACATCTTATAATTGGGAAATTTCACCATCTGCAGCCGGTACTGTTAACGGAAGCGGAACAAATATTACGGTTGATTATTCAGCCACTTATTCCGGGACGGCCACACTTTCAGTTTATGGCTCTAATTCATGCGGAAACGGCAGCTCTTCATCATTGGCAATAACAGTCTATGCGCATCCCACGGTATCTGCCGGCAGCGATGCGTCAATATGTGAAGATGCTGCTTACACATTATCGGGCACAGCAGCTAATCAGCAATCGGTATTATGGACAACTTCGGGTGATGGCACTTTTGATGATGCCACACTGTTAGCAGCAACCTATACACCGGGAAGCAACGATATTTCTACCGGTACCACAACACTCACATTAACCGCCTATGCCATGTTACCATGTTCGCCCGATGTAACAGATGATATGGTGATAACAATTCAACCGTTACCATTGGCAGAGGCAGGAGCCGATGATACAATATGTGAAAACAGAACCTACACTTTATCAGGTTCGGCCACCAACCAACAATCTGTGCTATGGACAACTGCCGGAGACGGTACTTTTGATGATGCAACCCTGCTCACAGCAACCTACACGCCCGGATCGGGTGATTTAGCAGCCGGCTCAGTAGCTTTAACAATAACGGCTTACCCCATAACGCCTTGCGGAACCAATGCAACAGACGATATTACAATTACAATACAAGATTTACCCATTGCAGATGCAGGGGCTGATACAACTATATGTGAAAATGTCACCTACACATTATCCGGTACGGCTGCTAATCAGCAATCGGTACTCTGGACAACTTCCGGGGATGGTACTTTTGATGATGCTACAATATTGACGGCAACCTATACACCGGGGGTGAACGATATACTTACTTCATCGGCAACATTAACCCTGACTGCTTATGCTATTACACCTTGCGGAACCGATGCTGTTGATAATATGATTTTATCAATCCAGCATCAGGCTACTGCCAATGCAGGTTCTAATGATACAATCTGCGAAAACTCAACCTATACGCTTTCAGGAACTGCAACAAATCAACAATCAATACTATGGACAACTTCCGGGGATGGTTCTTTTGATGATGCCACATTACCGGGAGCAACCTATACCCCGGGGACAAGTGATATTAGTTTAGGCACAGTCACATTAACAATTACAGCTTATGCAATTACACCCTGTGGCACAAATGCAAGCGATGATATGACATTAGCCATCATCTTATTGCCTGTTACAAATGCAGGAGTTGACGAAACGATATGCGAAACCAATCCGGTTTATACTTTATCAGGAACAGTGTCAAACCAAACAAGCATTTTATGGACAGGAGGTGATGGTACTTTCGATGACCCAACATTACTAAGCGCCACCTATACAGCAGGAGCAAATGACCTTGCAACCGGATCAGTAATTTTAACAATTACTGCTTATCCTGATGCTCCATGTGCAACAAATGCCGTTGATGACATGCTGCTTACCTATGCTCCGTTGCCGGTTGCCTATGCAGGGCCGGATGATGAAATATGTTTAAATTCCCCGTCATATCAATTGTCAGGAGCCACCGCTACTGATTATACCGACTTATTGTGGACCACATCCGGCGATGGTACATTTGATGATACTACAATATTAAATCCTGTATATACACCGGGAACCAATGATAGAATTAATGGAACAGTTGATTTAACACTAACCGCTTCGTCAGTAACTCTTTGTGTTGATGCTGATACTATGACATTAACTTTTGCTGTTCTGCCCACCGCTGATGCTGGAGCCGATGCTGAAATCTGCGAAGACAATACATATCAACTTGCCGGCAACGCAACTGATTATAGCTTAATAGTCTGGACAACAGATGGCGATGGTACTTTTGATGATCCAACCAGTTTGACAGCTATTTACACTCCGGGTGTCGCAGATATAGCAACAGGATTAGCCAACCTTTCACTAACAGCTTATGCGAGTTTCCCGTGTGTTGACGATGCTGTTGATACAATGACACTAAATATAGCATGGTTACCTATCGCTTATGCAGGGCCGGATGATGAGATATGTTTAAACTCATCAACCTATTATTTGGCAAATGCTACAGCCGCAAACCAAAGTTCAGTATTATGGACAACTTCCGGCGATGGTACATTTGATGATAGCACATTGGTTAACCCCACATATACCCCGGGACCAAATGACATTGCCAACTTTAGTGTTGTTCTTACAATGACTGCATTTGCAGATACACCATGTAATGTGGATAGCGTTGATAATATGGTATTAACGTTTGCCTTATTACCAACGGCAGACGCAGGAGCAGATGACTCTATTTGCGAAATAGATACTTATACGTTATCAGGTAGTTACACAAACGGAAGTTCTGTTTTATGGACAACCTCCGGCGACGGTACATTTGATGATGCCACATTACCAACAGCAACCTATACCCCGGGGACAAGTGATATTAGTTTAGGCACAGTTGACTTATCAATAACAGCCTTTGCACAGTTCCCATGTATGGATGATGCCATTGATACTATGACGCTTTCAATTGTACTACAGCCCTATGTAGATGCAGGTGATGATGATACAATTTGCGCAAGTACAGCAAGCTATCAAACAGCTGCTTTGTCATCAGGTGGAATAAGTACCTTACATTGGGAAACAACTGGTGATGGGGTGTTTGATGACACTACCATTGTAAATGCAATTTATTATCCCGGAATAGCCGATGTTGCAAATGGAGGTGTTAATTTAATCCTAAGTGCTAATCCAATAATTCCGTGTGCAACCTCAGTTAGTGATACTATGTATTTAAAAATACAGCCTTTGGCGACATCGAATGCAGGTGATGATGCAGTAATCTGTGAAAATGATACCTATACTTTAAGTGGCTCTGCAACAAATTATGACCATACTTATTGGGCAACATTGGGAGATGGTACTTTTGACGACCCATTTCTATTAAATGCCACTTATACACCGGGAGAGGAAGATATTGCAAATGGCAGTGTTAACCTTTTACTGTATGCATATTCAATCGGGCCTTGCTCTGAAGAGGCTTATGATGAAATGACTCTAACGATAAATAGTATTCCTACTGCAAATGCAGGTAATGATGTAAAAATTTGTATGGGAGAATCATATACTCTTTCCGGTAGCGCAAGCAACTATCAATCAACAGAATGGACTACTTCAGGTGATGGTACTTTTGATGATGCAACCTTATTGAATGCTACTTATACACCAGGAACAAATGATATTTCAGAGGGTAATGTATATTTAACATTAACAGCCTTTGCTTTAGCTCCCTGTTCTGATGATGCTACAGATACAATGGAATTAGAAATTGTTTTTGCGCCTGATCAGCCACAAACCCCGGTTGGCCCAACAACTGTAGATCTTGATGCCACAGTTACTACTGTTTACACAACTAATCAGGTTGGCGATGCAACAAGTTACCTGTGGCATTTGGAACCAATTGAAGCAGGTACAATTGAAGGAAACGATACAATTGGAACTGTATTTTGGGATGCTGGCTTTACAGGTTTAATCGCATATATAAACGTAATAGCTATTAATGATTGTGGTGAATCTTCTTCTGACACCCTTGAAGTTGGCGTAAGTCCTGTTGGTATAAAGAATTTATCAGACAATAAACCTATTGTTATAATAGCTCCCAATCCATCTAAAGGAAGGTTTAGTATTGTAGTTAAAGGGGTAAAAGATGACGTTAACATGTTTATTGTAAACAGTATGGGGCAGGTTGTTCGCCATCAGAAGTTAATTAATAAATATGGCAATGAAACTCTCTCAACTTTTATATATTTGCAACCAAGCGGAACATATTATTTGAAATTTGTAACAAAAGAAAGTGTTATTCTAAAGAAGGTTTTAATTAATTAACATTTAATGAATAAGGTTATTTGGATAATTTGATGTGTCTCAAGGGTGTAGATGCTTATCAAATATTTCTTCAAGTTTTATTGAATTTTCACCATAATTGTGAGTAAGGCTCTTGTTGAACTAAGGTTAGCATGTCAAATTGTTGTAAGATAAAACTGCTGAAAATGAAAAACATCAAATTATTATTTCTATTAATTGCAATGCTGCAATCATATGGTATTTTTGCTCAGGTAAGTATAAACACTGACGGTACCACCCCTGATGCTTCGGCAATATTAGATTTAAAAAGTACGGAAAAGGGAATGCTAATTCCGCGTATGTCTCAAACCGAAATTGTGAACATATTAAACCCGGCAAACGGACTCATGGTTTTTAATACAACTAACAACCGATTATACCTTTTTGATTCTTCTGCCAATGAATGGAAAGAAATTGCCATTGGAACCGGAACATTGACTCCGGTAAGTTGGCAATGCGGAGATACTTTGGTTGATACCAGAGATGGAAAATCATACGCCACAGTACAAATAGGCACTCAATGCTGGATGGCCGAAAGCTTAAATATTGGTACAATGATAAATGGTAACAGTAACCAGACGGATAATGGTGTTATTGAAAAGTTTTGTTACAATAATGATACTGCCAATTGTGCTACTTACGGAGGGTTATATCAATGGAATGAAATAATGAATTATGGTACAACTGAGGGTGCGCAAGGTATCTGCCCTACAGGTTGGCATATTCCTACTGATGCAGAATGGAAAACAATGGAAATGTACCTCGGTATGAGTCAGGCGCAAGCTGACTCAACCGAATGGAGAGGAACAGACGAAGGTGGCAAATTAAAAGAAGCAGGAACAGCCCATTGGATAAGCCCAAACACAGGTGCGACCAATTCCAGCGGTTTTACAGGATTACCCGGGGGCTATAATTATCCCGGTGGTCAGTTCAGCGATATTACCCATCATGTTGATTTCTGGACTTCGACCGAGACAGGAACGAATGCATGGTATCGAAAATTAAACTATGGTTATGCAACAGTGGGCCGAAACAATAATAATGAAAATTATGGCTTTAGCCTTCGCTGTGTACGGGATTAATAGCTTTTACTCCTCTATGGTTTATTTCTGGGGTTAAAGCAATCATTCGCAGGGTAGTATTTAAATACAATTCCCCATATCTTTCATGGTAAATTTATTTCAACACCCATTTTACAATCACAAAAACTTATGTAAATCTGTAGTGCCACTTCAAATTTACATAAATGTACATTCATCGAAATATTGAAAAACGAAAAACGAAGATGTCGGTAATTTTGAAGTTAAGTTGGTATTACTACCTTTGCCCCCATGATGATAATTGATGATGTTTTAGTGAGTGATGAGGTAAAGGAAATTTATTTTGCCTGCAACCTGAAAGCCTGCCATGGCGACTGTTGCGTGGAGGGCGATGCCGGTGCGCCGTTGGAAGAAGAGGAAATTTCGATAATTGAAGATTACCTTGATGAGATAAAGCCCTATATGTCGAAAGAGGGGCTGAAGGTTGTTGAAAAAGGCGGCGTTTTCGATTACGACATGGATGCCGAATATGTTACTCCGCTGGTAAACGACCGTGAGTGCGCCTTTGTTTATTTTGAAAACGGAATAGCCTTGTGTGCCATCGAAAAGGCCTGGCTTGAGGGAAAAATAAAATTTCAAAAACCGGTATCCTGCCATCTCTATCCGATTCGGGTGGACAAGGTGGGCGATAAAACCGCTGTTAATTATAACCGCTGGTCGATTTGTATTCCCGCTCTTAAATCGGGAAGGGAAGAGGGTGTACCGTTATACCAATATCTTAAAATACCGCTAATCAGGAAATTCGGCAGTAAATGGTACAAAAAACTGGTAAAGGCAATTGAGGAGTACTAATTTTCGTTACAACGATTTATACAATCGATGATTTCCGTAAGGGTATTGCTGCGTAAGGCGTAATATATTTTCTTTCCGTCTCTTTTTGAAACCAAAACACCTTTGTTTTTTAAAATATTAAGATGGTGCGAAGCTGTAGCCTGTTCAATTTCAAGTGCCTTGTATATCTCGGTAACACTAAGATGTTTATCTCCCGATAAAAGCTCAATAATAGCAATCCTCATGGGGTGCGAAATCGCTCTTAATTTACTTGCTGCAAGTTCAAGTTTTGCAAGGTCAATATTAAATTTAGCCATTGTATTATTTTTTTGGCAAAACTATAAAAAAGTAATTGTTTGAAATACAAAAGTATCTATATATATTGCTTACTTGTATATTTTATAATAAATCTAAATAAGACAAGGGTTTTCAATCAACTTATAAAAATAAGCAATAAGAGCCATTAATAACTTAGTAATTAACCAGATATGCAGATACTGCATCTTTAAACTTTATGAAACAAACAAGTTTGTAAAGCTAAAGGTAGTTCCATCAAAAAGCCCTTTGTCGCTCAGTTTTATATCAGGAATGACCAACAAAGCCATAAACGACATGGTCATAAACGGTGCCCGCAGGGTTGATCCCAACTCGTGGGCTTTCATATCAAGAGTGTGATATTTTTCTGCTACCGTAAATCCGTCTTCCGTACTCATCAGGCCGGCAACGGGCAGGGGCAGTAACTCTTCAATCGCCCCATCAACAACGGCAACACCTCCTTTGGAAGCAATTACAAGGTTCATGGCTTTTACAATTTCTTCGTCAGAGGTTCCCACCGCCACCACATTGTGGCTGTCATGTGCTACGCTGGAAGCCAACGCACCCCGTTTTAATCCAAAGCCTTTTATAAAGGCAACGGCGGGTTTGACTCCCTTTTCGTAACGATTGAGAACCACAATTTTAAGTATATCCTGCTCAACATTGCTAACTGCATTTCCGTTTTCAACTTTTGGCGTTTCGGTGACAACTCCGGTAATAAGCTCACCATCGTACGATTGAATTACTTTCATTTTATTGCCGGAAGCCTTAACAACGATGTCATCAACTGCAACTGGTTCGGCCAAAAACAGGTTGGGTTGTTCAGCTGCTACCGACTTAATAAGTGTTTTGCCTTTCTCGGCCACTTTAATACCGTTAACATAAGTTTGCAAAACATTAAAATCATTCAGATTGTTCACCACAATCATATCGGCCGGGTCGCCCGGTTGCAGGGTTCCCACCTCAAGGTTGTAATGGTTGATGGGATTTAAAATTACATTTTTCAATACTTTTAAAATATCATACCCCTTATCAACTGCACGTTTTATTAGCTGATTAATATGTCCTTCGGCAAGGTCATCGGGATGTTTGTCATCCGAGCAAAACAGTACATCATCGGCGTTATCTTTTAACAGATCAACCAGTGCTTCAAAGTTTTTGGCGGCACTACCTTCGCGAATCTGGACTTTCATGCCGTATTTAATCTTTTCCAGCGCCTCTTCCATGGTAAAGCACTCATGGTCAGTGGTAATGCCTGCTTCGATGTATTTTTTTGCATCATCCCCTTTTACACCCGGTGCATGGCCGTCAACCGGTTTGTTGTATTTTTTGGCAACCGCCAGTTTATCCATCACAAAAGTATCGCGATTAATGACGCCCGGAAAATTCATCATCTCAGCCATGTACTTAATGTCGTCCATGGCCATCAACTCATCAAGCTCTTTTACGCCCAACTCGGCACCGGCTGTTTCAAAGGGTGTGGCGGGTACGCATGAAGAAGCACCAAAATAAAATTTAAAAGGTACCTTTTTCCCGTTTTCAATCATATATTTAATACCATTAATGCCAAGCACATTGGCTATTTCGTGGGGGTCGGAAACTGTTGCTACGGTTCCGTGAATAACCGCCAGTCTGGCAAACTCGGAAGGAATGAGCATGGAGCTTTCAATGTGTATGTGCGAGTCGATAAGTCCCGGTAAAATATAAGTTTCTTCCAAAACCGAATCATCTTTAACAATGTCTTTGATAAAACCGTTTTCAACATAAACGGTACCTTTAAAAATTGTTTCAGTATGTATATTTACAATGTTTCCCGAAAGTGTAAATTTTTTGTTGTCCATGACTTAATAGGTTTAATATTTTGTTGCAAAAGTAAGTTTTTTACTGGTGAATAATAAGTCTGCAACCTGCAAAACCATTCTACTTAAAATATCTCTTTAAAACAGGTATTGATATCATCCGTTAAGAGATTCACGTAATTTTAAATTTCCGGTTATCAGACTTACATTTTTACTGAATCAAAATAGATTATTTATAGTGATTATATTAACAGTAAACAAGTTGTTAAACAGTCATTATAATTACCATAAATCTCTAAAAATGATTTATTTTTCTCTTTTTATCTCTCCAAATTTATTTAAACTGAAAATAAATTAACCGACAACATATATGAAGGCTTTCATACAAATTCAATTAAAGTAATTTTGTCGCATAATTAGCTAATGATAAATTAAAAACATAGTATTATGGACTTGTCAGTCAGTTACTTAGGTTTGAAAATCAAAAATCCGATTGTAGTTGGTAGCTCCAGCTTAACCGCATCGATTGAAAACCTGAAGAAAATTGAGAACAGTGGTGCCGGAGCCGTTGTTTTAAAATCAATCTTCGAAGAAGAAATATTTTACGAATATCAAAGCATTCTGGAAAAGGAAAAAGGCCTGGAGTTTCCCGATGTTCGCTTTTTGGATTATTATGATTACAAAATCAAGCAGGATAACATTAAAAAATATCTTGATTTGATTAAAGAGGCAAAAAGCACTTTGAAGATTCCGGTTATTGCCAGCATCAACTGTAAAAGTTCGTGGGAATGGGCTTTCTTTGCCAAGAAGCTTGAAGAAGCCGGTGCCGATGCCATTGAGCTGAACATGTTTGTGCTTCCTTCCGATTTCGATTTAACCTGTAACAAAGTTGAAGAAACTTATCTTACCATTATTGATAAGATTACAGCTGAGGTAAAAATTCCGGTAGCAGCAAAACTGAGTTACTACTCGGCAAACCTTGCTGCTTTTGTTAAAAAGGTATCCGAAACCAAAGTCAGTGGTGTGGTACTGTTTAACAGGTTTTTTCACCCTGATTTTGATATCGACAACTTTACCCTGGTACCAAGCAATGTTTTGAGCCGCTCATCCGACCTCGCCATTTCATTGCGCTGGATGTCGATTTTGGCAGGCCGTGTTGACAGCGACCTTATTGCCTCTACCGGTGTTCACGATGGTGCTTCCGTTGTTAAAGAAATTCTTGCCGGTGCCGATGCCGTTCAGGTGGTATCATCATTATATAAACATGGTATCGAATCCATCGAAGACATGCTGGAAGAGATGAAAACATGGATGGAAAAACACGGGTTTAACACCATTGCCGACTTTAAAGGCAAAATGAGCCAGGAAAAAAGCCCCAACCCTGCCGAGTACGAAAGAGTTCAGTTTATGCGCTATTTCGAAGGCAAAAAATACAACCTCGGATAATTTAAAAAACAAGTTATATGCAAGCATTAACATTTAATCAAAAAATGGGGAGGTTTATCGTAAACTGGATATTCCTTATGCTGTTATGGATTATGTTTACCAGTACGTTTGCTGCTCAGGAATTGATTGTCGGTGGTTTGTTAACCATGCTAATCTCATTCTTAAGCATTCGTCTGTTCACCTGCTGTGATTTATCACTATTAAGTCCCGTAAAGATTTTTTGGATGATTTATTACTTTGGTGTTTTTTTGGTAGCACTGATTCAGGCCAACCTCGATGTTGCCCGCAGGGTAATAGCCCCTTCACTTCCCATTAACCCCGGTGTTGTTAAGTTTAAAACCAAACTGAAAACAAATTATTCAAAAATGGTTTTAGCCAACAGCATTACACTTACCCCGGGAACGCTTACCATTGATGTTGTGGGCGACACTTTTTACATTCACTGGATTGATGTAAAAACCACCGACCCCGAAAAAGCGTTTACCGAGATAGCAGAATCGTTTGAAAAAGTTTTATTAAAAATATTTTAATGATGACATACATTATTTACATAGCATTTTCGCTTATGGCCCTGGGTATGATTATGTCAGCCATACGATTTGTTAAAGGCCCCACGGCCGGCGACAGAGTTGTTGCGCTCGACACACTTACTACCATTGGGGTATCGGCACTGGTGCTGCTTGCCTTTGTATTTCAGCGTTTTATATACGTTGATGTGGCATTGGTTTATGCAGTACTCGGCTTTATAGGAGTAATTGTAATTGCCAGATATTTGGAGGGTGCGCTATGAGTATTATGGAAATTATCGCCGGCATACTTATTATTATAGGTAGTATATTCCTGTTCCTCGGAGCACTGGGAATTTACCGTATGCCCGACATTTATAATCGTCTCCAGGCAGGCACAAAAGCCACAACCCTTGGAGCCATGAGTTTAATTTTAGGTGTTGGGTTTTTAGAGCCCACCTGGATGCTGAAAAGTTTGGTTTTAATCATCTTTATTGCATACTCTAACCCCATCAGCTCCCATGCATTGGCCAGGGCAACTTATCGCCGTGGACATTATCCGCTTATTTTAAGCGATGATAAAGAAAACATGGATGCTTATCAGGAAGTAGTCCCTCACGAAAAAGAAAAGGAGGAAAAGATATGATGGCATTTATTTTAATATTGATTTTACTTGCACTAATGATTGCAGCATCAGTTTATGCCGTGAGGCAAAAAGATTTACTGTATGCTGTTATCGCCACAGGTATTATCAGTCTTGTTCTTTCCATTCTGTTTTACCTGCTTCAGGCACCCGACGTGGCACTTACCGAAGCAGCCATCGGGGTGGCTTTAACGACCATTATTTTTGTTATTACCATCCGTAATACGGTAAGAATGGAAGATGAATCAGATAAAAATAAAAACATAAAATCAGCAGCGAAATGAAAAAGATATTAGTATTATTGTTGCTGGCTGTTGTTGGGTTTTATACTGCCGAAACCTTTTTTGATATTGGTTTTGGAAAAGCTCCTTTTGTAAAAAGCAGCGAAATTAAACCCGTTAAAGATGTCTATCTGCATCAAACAGTTCAGGAGTTAAAAGTAGCCAATGCTGTAACCAGTATTGTTGTAAACTTCAGAGGATTTGACACCCTCGGCGAGGTTACCGTTCTTTTCCTTTCGGTAACTGCTTTGGGAAGTATTTTATATAAGAAAAGACACCACGTGGGCGAACGTTCGGTATTGTTTTCGGCTAGTAGCATTGTTACTTCCGGTTCAAAACTACTGTTTCCGGCCATTGTACTTTTAGGTGCTTATGTATTTATCCACGGTCACCTTTCACCCGGTGGAGGTTTTCAGGGCGGTGTTATTATTGCCACAGGATTTTTGTTGATGTTACTGGCTTACGAAAACTATTCGGTAAGCCACAAAGGACTTGCTATTGTTGAGTCGTTGGCAGGTATCACCTTTGCAGGTGTCGGCTTGCTTGGATTTATGAACGGAGGAACCTTTTTACAAAACTTCCTCGCAACAGGAACCCTTAACGACCTCTTTAGCGGTGGTATCATCCCCATCATCTATATTGCTGTCGGCTTTAAAGTAGCTGCCGAACTTACCGGTGTTATTTATACCGTATTAAACGAGAAAGGAGAGCAACATGGATAGCACTTACTTTCAATACTTAGATTATGCGGTTTACGGAACTGCTGTTTTGGTGATGCTGATAGGCTTATATGCCGCATTGGTAAAAAAATCACTGTTAAAAATAGTAATCGGCCTTTCTATTGTCGATTCGGGGTTAAACCTGCTTATCGTTACCCTCGGTTATATTAAAGGAGGCACTGCACCTATCTTTTCGCCGGGTTACAACGGAACACAGGCTATGGTTGACCCAATTCCACAGGCTTTGGTACTTACTGCCATCGTTATCGGGTTTGGTGTAACAGCTGTTGCGCTGTCGCTCGTTATTCGCCTTTGGAGACATCATCATACATTATATATTGACGAAATAAAGAATTTAAAATGGTAGGAACTCCGGTTTTATTTATTGCAATTCCCCTCTTGGCGGCCTTTTTAATTCCGCTAACCGGGATGGTTTGGAAAGAGTCGGTTAGGATTATACCCGGACTGATTCTTGCTTACCTGTTGGTATTAGCCATCAATCTTTTAAGCTATGTTACCGTTAACGGTCCCATTGTGGAGGTTATAGCCGGCTGGGCACCTCCCATTGGAATTAACTTGGTATTCAATGCTTTTTCGGGATTTTTGGTTACAATTATGGTTTTTATGGGGCTTTTGGTGTGGCTTTACAGCTATCGCTTTAAAAGTAATGTTGAATACGAAGCCGCCCGTAAATATTTTCTTTTATTAATGATGCTCGTAACCGGTTCGGTAGGTATTGTTTTAACAGGCGATATTTTTAACATGTTTGTGTTTATCGAAATCACGGGTATTTCGGGCTATGCTTTAACAGCCTTTTATACAGGTCGTGACAGTGCCGAAGCCTCTTTTAAATACTTAATAATGGGGTCCATAGCATCGGTATTTTTGCTGTTGGCCATCATGATTATTTATTCGCAACTTGGTACGTTAAATATGGCTGATGTTGCTTCGAAAATGCATTTGATGGATCCCAAATATAAAGCGGTATCGTTTATACTGTTTGTTATTGCTTTGGGTATCGAAGCGGAAGTTTTCCCGCTTAACGGATGGGCACCTGATGCTTATGCCGAAGCTCCCGGCCCTGTGGGTGCAGCATTTTCAGGTATCGTAGTAAAAGCTGCCGTGTATGCGTTGATTCGCTATACCTACACCATATTCGACCTCTCAGGAGCGTTCGACCTGCTGATTATTGTTGGTTTGATGACGCTGGTTATAGCCGAAGTTGCTGCCATACGTCAGGAAAAACTGAAAAGAATGTTGGCTTACTCCTCCATCGGACAAATGGGATTGGTTTTTGTTTCGTTTGGTATTGGTACAAAAGAGGGTGTTTTTGCCGCTCTGTTTATCATGCTAAACCACGCCATCATTAAACCGCTTCTTTTCTTTAGCGGCAGCTATTTGGTTTATCATTCCAAGAAAAAAACCATTTCCGACGTGGATGGAATGGGTAAACTTGCACCCTTTACCTCACTTTTGTTTGCATTGGGTGCCTTTTCAATAGTTGGCCTTCCTCCGTTTGCAGGCTTTTGGAGTAAGTTGTCGTTTTTAATGGCTGCTGCCGATAGCAATATGCTGCTTATTATCGGGCTGATTCTTACTGTCAGTGTGGTTGAGCTGGTATATTACATGCGTGTGGTAAACAGAATATTCTTTTTTAAACGCGCTTCGCACCTGCTGGCACGCAGGCCTACTTTCAATGCATACATTGTTATGTCGGTTTTAGCTGTGTTGATTCTGGTAATCGGTTTTTACCCCGACAGTGTATCAACATACCTGCATAATGCCGCCAACAGTTTATTCGACAAGTCTCAGTATATTCATAGTGTGTTAACCGCAACAATTCAATAGGAGAACAAAGAAATGGATATGATAACATTAATATTATTATTATTTTTAGGTGGTGCCATTGTTACCTGGTTGGGTGGCAAACTGAGTCCCATCGTGGGCGACATGCTGTTTTTAGTTACTATCATCGTTCCTGCCGGAATGTTTTTTACAGGCGTTACGGTTGGCGAGGTAACTCATATACATGCATTGGGCCTTACCCTCACCTGGGGTTTGTCTCCATTGAGTTATTTATTCTCGATGATTGTGGTTGGCCTGGGAATTTTACTCGCTATCTACGCTGTTCCTTTTATGAAAGGAAAACAAAAAACAGGTGCTTTTTATTTTAACTTTACCCTGTCGGTGATGGCTATGTTGGGTATTCTCGTAAGTAAAGACTGGGTCTCTTTCTTTATTTTTTGGGAAATTATGACATGGTCATCTTATCTGATGGTAATACTCAACGGTAAAGATGTACAAAGAGTTGGAATTAAATACTTTATATTTTCTGCCATTGGTGCTTATGCCATGTTAATGGCCATGGTTGTTATGAACAGCCAGCTCGGTAGTTTTTTAATGGCCGATACGTTTAACAACTTCCAGCATTTAACGGTGGGCAATCAAATATTAATTCCCATTTTATTGTTAACTGCCTTTGGTGTTAAAAGTGCCATGATGCCGCTTCATGTTTGGGCTCCCGATGCTTATAGCAACGCGCCCATGGCTTACACCGGACTTTTTTCGGGCGCTCTTTCAAAAATGGGTATTTACGGAATGGTGCTGGTGATGGTTACCATGATTAATCAGTTGCCCGAAGGCACTTTAATCAGAGATATCATTGCATGGATAGGTGGTTTCACTGCCGCAGCGGCTACCCTTTGGGCTATTACACAAGATGACGGTAAAAAATTGCTTGCCTGGTCATCGGTTGGGCAGATGGGTTACATCATTGTTGGTGTGGCCATCGGAACCCCGCTGGCAATGTTGGCAGCGCTGTTTTTGGTTGTGGTTCATGCCATGTTTAAAGGCAGTTTGTTTATGGTGGTTGGAGCCATCGAAAAGCAAACCGGCACAACCGATTTCAGAGAGATAAACGGCCTTATCAGAAAAATGCCCTGGACCTTTATCTCGGCATTAATTTCTGTTATTGCTTTGGCAGGTATTCCTCCATTGGCAGGCTTTGTTTCAAAATGGATGTTGTACGAAGCTTTGATTCAAAACAACAATTACATTTTGGTAATTTTGTTGTTCTTTGCTTCTACAGCCGGTTTCCTGTACTGTTATAAATTTCTCCACGGGTACTTCCTCGGACAGGAAGAACCTGAATGGGCACATGTAAAAGAAGCTCCTGTAACTATGGTTGTTCCCATGCTTTTATTGGCCATTGGAACTTTTGTTTTAGGAACCTTCCCTCAACTGCTTTTTAAACCCATCGACAGTGCATTACAATATGTTGGTTACGATGCCACCGGAGGCCACTTATGGGGTCAGTCAATCCTGTTCTCCGAATGGGGTGATGTGGTTACTTTGCAACCTATTTTATATGCAGTGCTGGCTGTGTTTGTATTTTTCGCCCTGTTTTTATGGTTTAAAGGAACCAAGGGCACACGTTATGTTTCCACAAAAGATATTAGTTCTTCGGGAGAACTTCCAAAGGAATGGGAAAACCTTACCTTTAAGGTTAACTTTATGCAACCTTTTGAGCGTGTAATTGAACCCTTCCTGAAAAGGCAAATCGATAAATATTATACGGCATTTGGAAACGGATTGGAAGCTTTGTTTGAGTTTACCAGACGTATTTATACAGGTAATGGCCAAACATACGCCATTTATGCCATCCTGTTTTTAGCACTATTGCTGCTGTTCAGAGTTAATTTGTTCGGATAAAAAATAAAGACAAATGGAATATATTTTAATAAAAACTTTAGAGGCAATAGCCACTTTCATTCTCGCTTTTATAGTGGGGATGACATACGGAGGAGTTGTTCGGAAAATTACCGGAAGAGTACACAACCGTTTGGGGCCTCCCTGGTATCAAAATTTTATTGATGCTTTTAAGTTGTTTTCAAAAACCCGTGGAATTCATCACGGAGCCATGCACTTTCTCGGAGCAGCCTTTTTAATGGTAACCTCAGTGGTATCGTTAATGATTATCCCCGTGTTGGCTCCCGGTGGGCATGCATGGTATAACAGCTGGTTTACCAACATGAATTTTAACGGCGACCTAATCTTCCTGCTTTACATTATGACCTTTGGCCCTCTTGGTATGGCCATGGGAGCAGGACAAACAGGTAACCCCAACTCATCCATTGGTGTAACCCGTGGATTGAGCCAGATGGTTGGGTTTGAAATCCCGTGGGTAATGGCTTTGGTTGCACTTATGATTAGCTATAAAACAACCTCTGTTATTGACTTTATGAACATTCAGCGCGAAACAGGTACCTGGCTTATGTTTGCCAACCCATTTGCATTTATTGCTGCTGTTTTGGCCATGCTGGGGATGTTCAGATATTCTCCTTTCGATATTGTGGGAGCACCTACCGAGCTGGCATCAGGCCCTGTTTCGGAAAACGGTGGTAAATTTCTGTTTACCATGATGTCGTCAGGATCGGTATTTACCTTTGCCAAACTGGTATTGTATGTCGATTTGTTTATGGGTGGAGCCAATAACCTGGTAATGCTCGTGGTAAAAACATTTTTGCTCTACATGATTCCTGTATTATATGGTATAGTTAGCCCCCGTTACCGTACAGAACAAGCTGTAAGATGGTTTTGGGGATGGCCAACCTTTATTGGCTTACTCGCTATTTTATATGCTGTAATGTTTTAAAAATTATTGAAGAATGTATAACGATAAGAATTCAAAAAAGATAGTTGAGACAATTCAAAATTGGGCACGAAGCCACTCCGTTTGGGTATTAGCCTACGGAACAGGCTGCGGAGCCATTGAAATTGCTCCTACCATGACTTCGAGATATGATGCGGAACGGTTGGGTTTCAGGGGTGCTGCCACCCCGCGCCAGGCCGATGTGATGCTTATTACCGGCTACCTTACCGTTAAAACGGTAAAACGGGTAGTGCGTGTTTACGAGCAGATGCAAAGCCCCAAATATGTGGTCGGTTTTGGCTCATGCACCATCAACGGGGGCATGTATTACGATTCGTACAACACCATTAACCTGCTTGATAAATACCTCCCTGTAGATGTTTATATCAACGGTTGTATGCCGCGTCCCGAAGCAGTAATTGCCGGCCTAGCCAAACTGCAACAAATTATCCGCGAAGGAAAAGCAAACGGTGCCGAAAAGTACCTTGAAAACCTTGATTGGTATAAAGCAAATCAGCGTAAAATTGCACCCAAATGGATTGCAAAAGCACCTGATTATAACTGGTAAAATAACGATTAATAAAAAGTTATGAAAGAGATAAAAGATACAATGATTGCTAAAATCAAAGCGGCGTTTCCGGAAGCGGTAAACAAAGCGTACGATGGCAATCGTTTGGATTTCACCGTTCATAAAGATGCTATCCCGGGCTTTCTTTCACATATGAAAGAACAACTTGGGTTCCGGCACCTTTCACATATCGCCTATGTTGACTGGATTGAGGAAAACGAGTTTGAAATAGTTTATATTCTTTGGTCGCCCGAAGAAAAAGTAAAACTCTTTATTCATACCCGTATCGACCGCGAAAATCCTGTAATGGAAAACATTGACATGATTTGGCGTCAGGCAAACACCTATCAAAGGGAAATGAAAGAGATGTTGGGTATTGAGTTTCCGGATATGGTTGCTCCTGATGAGTTTATTCTTGAGGACTGGGATGACATCCCTCCTTTCCGCAGAGACTTTGATACGCTGGAATATGTTAACCGAACCTTTTGGCACCGTCCCGGAAGAGAAGATGCTCAGGATGTACGTGAAACCATTACCAAACGTTCGGGTGAAGAAATTCCTGATTTTGCAAAAAAATACTCCAGATAGTTATGAGAGAAAAGGCAACAACAATATATTTAGGCCCTCAGCACCCCGGTATTACCGGAAACATGATGGTGCGTTTGAAAGTGATGGGCGATACCATCGTTAGTGCTCAAACAGAGGTGGGATACCTGCACAGAGCTTTTGAAAAGCTGCAGGAACGCAGAAACTGGCTGAACAGCTTTACACTGATGTGCCGTTTTTGTGTGCCCGAAACCGACCCCATGGAAAACCTTTACGCCCGTGCGGTTGAATCGCTCGACAACATTGAAGTACCCGAGCGTGCCAAATACATTCGTGTAATGGTGCTTGAACTTGCCCGTATTGCCACCCAGTTAATGTGGTACGCCGGACAAAATGGTTCGTTGGGACTTTACACCATGGGACAGTGGTCGATTGGTGACAGAGATTATATTCTCGACCTTTTTGAACAGCTGACCGGTGGCCGCGTTTATCACATGTACCAATGGCCGGGTGGTGTTCGTCGCGACCTTCCCAAAGGATTTAAAGATAAGGTTTTAAATACACTGGATTATTTGGAAAAAAGGCTCAAAGATTATGATGATCTGATGTTTGCCAACTCCATTTTCCAAAAGAGAACCCAGGGTGTTGGCTATGTACCCAAAGAGAGCATTATTGAACATGGTGTTGTAGGCCCTGTGCTTCGTGGTGCCGGTATCAGAAGCGACATACGTATTGATGAACCTTACGAAGTGTATGACAAGCTGGATTTTGAAATTCCTACCCAGGAAGGTAGTGACATTTGGGCCAGAGCACTGGTTCGTCGTGCCGAAGTGCGCCAGTCGATTCGCATTATTCGTCAGGTACTCGATCAGATGCCAAAAGGAGAATTCAACACCAAGATACCCAATCCGATGAAGTGGCGGGTTCGTGCCGGTGATACTTATGTTCGTGCCGAATCAGGACGTGGTGAAGTAGGCTATTACGCTGTTTCCGATGGCAGTATCCACCCAAGAAGGATGCATCTGAGAGGTGCTGCATATGTACATGCCATCACACTGCTGGAAAACATCCTGCCGGGACAAAATGTTGCTGATGTATCAGCCATTATGAACAGCCTTGGAACCTGTGCACCGGAGATTGAGAGATAGTTGCGGATGATGGATATTGGTTAAAAGATAAAAGATAAAAGTTAATAGTTAAAAGTGAGTAGTCAAAGGGAAATAAAAAGTTTTGAAGATCTTGAATGCTGGAAAGCGTGTAGAGAAGCAAGACTCTTTGTTTCGGGAGTAATAAAAAAATTCCCTCCTGAAGAAAAATAGATTAGAGTAAAAAATTAAACATAAAGACAATGAGTTTTTTCGATTTACAAGGAACACTAAAGCCGCTTACCGCACTGAAACAGTTCGGTAAAAAGCCCCATACTTTAAAGGATATACCTTGGAAAAAACGGGAAGCCTCCGATAATTACAGAGGTTTACATTTTAACGATCTTGATGAGTGTATTGGATGTGGTAATTGCTCTACCATCTGCCAAAACGCTGCCATCGACATGATAAATATTGAAGGTATTGAAGGTAAAAAAGGCGATTCAGGCCTGCGCCCGCGTGTTGATAACGGACGTTGCTGCTGGTGTGCCCTTTGTGTGGAAGTCTGCCCAACAGGCAGCCTCAGCCTCACCAAAGATTACATCTATATTACTGAAGACCCCGATGCCTTTTTGTGGACGCCCGGTGTAAGCAACCCTGACGGCGAAGCAAGAAAATCGTATGTAAGTACACATGAGCTTTCAATCAACGAGTTCAACCGTGTTCCCATGCCGGAATTGGAAGGCAAAGAGCGTATCAAATCGTTTGCCGAAGTGGTGTTGGGTTACAACGAAGAGCAGGCTCGTGAAGAGGCATCACGCTGTATCAGCTGTGGTATCTGTACCGAAGTTTGTCCTGACCACATGCATATTCCCGAGTATATTAACGCCATCGCTGCCGGTAACGACAAAGATGCCGTTAAAATTATTTACGACAACAACCCGTTGCCGGAGATGTGTGGTAAGGTTTGTACCCGCCGTTGTGAAGATGTTTGTGCCATCGCCACCCGTGGTGATTCAGTGGCTATCCGTTGGCTGAAACGTTATGCTACCGAAACAGCTGCCACAGCCGACATTACACACGAAATTGTTAATCCCGAAATCAGAGAAGCCAATGGTAAAACAGTGGGTATTATCGGTGCCGGTCCTTCAGGCCTTACTGCTGCTTATTACCTGGCCTTACGTGGTTACGATGTAACTATTTACGAAGCCAGCGCCAAAGCCGGTGGTGCTACCATGTACGGTATTCCTAAATATCGTTTGCCCATCGAAAGTCTGGAAAAACAGATTGGCTATATCCAAAGCATCGGTGTTAAAATCAACTTCAACACCAAGGTTGGGAAAGACATCTCTTTTAAAGAGATTTACGATAAATACGATTCCGTATTTATGGGCGTTGGATTCCCCGATGCATGGCCATTGGGTGTTGACGGCGACGATGCCAAAGGCTCCATGCAGGCATTCCGTTACCTCTACATGATTAACTCCGGCGAAAAGGTGGATATTGGCGATAAAGTTGTTGTTGTTGGTGGTGGTAACGTTGCCATTGATGCAGCCAGGGTATCACGCCGTTTTGGTGCCGATGTAACCATTCTTTATCGTCGTCGTGTTGAAGACATGCCCGCCGATTGGGAAGAGATTGAAGGTGCCGAAGACGAAGGTATCCACATCATTCCTCAGGGCATTCCAACCAAAATTCATAAAGATGACAAGGGCCATGTAACAGGTATTGAATATCTAAAAGCTGAAATGGTTGCCGATGATAAAGGCGGACGTCCGCGTCCGGTTGCCATCGAAGGTAGTGAAACCATTTTAGAAGCCACAGCCGTAATGGCGGCTATCGGCCAGATGGGTGATTACAGCTTCCTGCCCAAAGAGTTTGAAGACAAAATCAAAATTGAAAGAGGCCGTTTTATCGTTAACGAAAAACAACAAACAGGCGATCCGAAAGTATTTGCCGGTGGCGATGCCGTTAACCGTACTGCTGATGCTATTTCAGCTATTGCCGACGGTTTCCGTGCTTGTAAAGCAATCGACGAATACCTGAGTAAATAATAATAGTTTTTGCAGGCTATATTAAAAAAGCGGCTCCAAACGGAGCCGCTTTTTTTTAAATTCAACCAACTTTTTAAAGTTTGGAAAACTTTAAAAATTTAATCCCTTCGTTATAGCCAATTTCAAACAGCTTATCTGTTTTACGAAAATCGACAATACCTATTCTGTCTTCCAAAAAAGGGTCGATTAAATAGTTGCATTTTTTTACTTTTTGAATAACATTTTGCTTAATAACAGCACTAAACACCCTTTCGGCAATGGCCATGGCGTTATAATTGTCGGGTTGTTTAAAATTATTTACATGAACCCCCAAAATGTAAGGATACTTTCCAAGTAGCGGTTCAATTGGAAAATTGTTGTAAAGTCCTCCGTCAATATAATGATTTCCATTGATGATTTCAGGCTCGAAAAGCAATGGAATTGAAGCGGAAGCAATTACCGCCTTGTGCAGGTTTCCCGAATGAAATATCTCTTCGGTACCCTTTTCAAGATTTGAAGCGCAGGCATAAAAAGGAATGTTTAATGAGTCGAAACTTTCGCCAATGTTGTATTTTTTAAACATCCGCAATAACTCGTTCATCGACATCAGCCCCTTTTTGCTCCAGGCAAAATGAAATATTTTGATAAACCGCTGGCTGTCCATTATTTTTTTCATTTCCAAAGGCGGCACCCCTGCGCTGTAAAACACACCGATAATAGCTCCGATGCTGGTGCCCGAAATGGCTTCCACCTTAACATGATGTTCATACAGCGCTTGTAAAACACCTATTTCAATGGCGCCTCTTGCCCCGCCACCACTTAAAACCAGTGCTATCGAATCAACCGGTTTGTGTGTAATTTTATGTATAAATCTTTTAAAGCTATTCATGGTTCAGTCGTTTAAAGTTGAGGTCTTGAAAATCATAACTAAAGTCGATATTAGGGGAGATGCCTTTCATTTTGATGCTTTTTGCTTCCCCCTCCTCATCAAGGCAGAATAAAGCAAATGCATCGGCTTCCATATCACGGTCAATCCATTTAATGGCAAAGGTGTTTGCATTGTAATAATACATTTTACCTGTCAGGCCTGAAATCCTGAAAGATCGAAACCAAAGATCACCCTCTTTTTGATAGACCTCTATTTTACCTAGCCAGCTGTCCTTATAAATACCTGTATAACGACTTTTATCGATGGTTAATTTTTTATGCTCCTCAACCGTTTTCCAAACCTGTTTTGTAACCGAATCGCCTTTGCTTTGCTTGCGGTTAAAATATGCAGCATATTTGGTTACCAGGTGGTTATCGTTTAAGCCTAGGTAGCTGTCAACAATGGTTTGCGTAACCGAAGCAAAAATACCGGCACCATCGTTGCTGGCATTGGTTAAAACCACCACACCAAGATTTATATCGGGTATCATTACCACTTTCGACAACATTCCGGTAAGCCCTCCGGTATGCGAAACTTCCATTTTTCCCTGAACATCCTTTAAAAACCACCCGTAACCGTACCCGCTGAAATGGGTGTTATATCTTGGGCTTTTTCTGCTTTTTGTAACGGTATGCAGGCTCCACATGGCCTGATGACTTTTACCGGTGAAGAGTGTGTTTTTAAGACTGTCGCCATATTTTCCGCCATCCATTTGAACAATCATCCATTTAGATAAATCGTAAACCCCCGAATATATGGAAGCTGCTGCTCCGTTGATTTTGTTGTAATCGAATTGGGTAGGTGCAACTGCATGTGGAACACCGTTTTTAACAACATGCGGCTCGGCAACATTTTTTTTGTCGGATATTAACGAGTAGTAGCAATAGGTGTCATCCATTTGTAAGGGTAGAAGAATGTTTTTTTTAACAAATTCACGCCAGCTCATGCCGCTCACCCTTGCAACCACTTCACCGGCTACAATATAAAGCAGGTTGTCGTAATCAAATTTGGTGCGGAAGGGCGAAACGGGTTTAAAATACTGAAAGTTGACAAGGATATCATGGATTGTAAAATCGCCTCCTTTGGGAAACAGCATCAGGTCGCCGGCACCAAGACCAAGCCCACTGCGATGGGTCAGCAAATCGGCAATGGTAAAATTATCGGAAACATAACTGTTGTACATGGTAAATTCAGGGATGATGCTCCTTACCTTTGTTTGCCACGTTATTTTACCTTCGTCAACCAAAATTGCCAGCGCGGCAGCGGTAAATGCTTTGGTGTTGGAGGCAATGGCAAACTGAGTGTGTTCGTTAACAAAGCTGTTTTTATCGTC
>WGDP01000139.1 GCA_015493215.1 Bacteroidales bacterium
ATCCTGATGGGATACTGCTTAACATTTTTTCCGTTTTTATCGAAGAGATAGATATAGTCGGAGGTGTTAAACAGGTACTGGATTTTCCGGTTTTTGAAATAATCAACCTGAAAAACGCTGCTGACGGGCGTTCCCGAAAGTTGCTTTTTCCATAGTATTACCCCGTCGTACCGAATTAGATAAACTTTGTTGCTTTTGTCAAACACAATGATGTTTCGTTTTCCGGTGGTATGGTCTTTTACAGGATAAGGCTGACTCGCAATGTCGTCATCGAGTTTTACCCGCCACAAAGCAAGGTTTTCCTGATGATGTGTGGTGCTCTGTTTTAAATATAATCCCGTATAAAGGTAGGGAGGTTGATTGCTCATTTGATACAAGACACCCGCAAAATCTTTAATAGATGCCCGGTTTACTTTTATGCTGCCTGATAATGTGCTGTTAAAATATCTTGACGCCATACCGGTTAAGTCGCTTGTTTTTAAATAGATGGTAAGATTTGATAATCTTGTAAGTCTGTTTGAGAAGCTTTTAAAATTTTCGTTCAGGTCGAGTGTTTTACCGGTTTCGTAAAGTCGCAACAGGTTTCTAATCTCTTTGGCGCTGTTGCCCACAATGGCGTAATCGTCGATAAACACATAATAATTTTTGCGGATACCTTTAAACACAGCGCCAAACAATGATTCTGTAAAAGCGCCGTCGCTTAACTTATTAATAATGTAATTGTTGTATTTATCAACCGCTAACCGTCCCGATTTTTTTGCAGCACGTTTAAATATTTTTTGAGCTTCTGTTTTATCGTTAAACCGTACCATGACAAAACTTCTTACGTCAAATTCGTTTGCTGTGCGGGCAGTGGAAGCAAACACAATCTGGTTGCCAATAAGCTTCGATACGGTTTCAACATCAATGTCACCATATTTTTTTGGCGTTGTTGGATTTCCTGCTGTAAAATTTGAATATCCCCGATACAGCAACAGGGTTGTGTTATAAGGAAGATAGCCTATATAATCTTGTGGTTGAGGTTTTTGGTTGATTAAATTGCGGTAGGAAATTTGGTTGATGTCTCCTATGGAAAGCCCGTTTAATATCAACTCGTTTTTTCGCAGAAAAAGATCGGTAACACTCCATTTTATGCGGTTCGTTGCTGCTGATACAGGTTGCAGCCGGTTTTTTTTGATGAAGTGAGGAAGCAGTGCACCAAGCTTTTTGCCGTTTACATAAAGGTGAGTGTTAACATGTTTGCCGGCGGTTTTTTTAATTTTAGTAAAAGCTTTGTTGCTGCTAAAATGGTTTTCGGGAGTATTGCCATAGGTTTTAAGCGCTTTTAAAACAAGGGACTCCGACTTTGAAATAACGGCCATTTCTCCGGCAAAACCAATGGTAATTGTAAAATCTGTTCGCCCGTTAACTATCTTTAAAACAGGGAAACCCGATTCCTGTTTGGCAACAAATGCTGATGTGTTTTTTGCTTTTTCGACAATAAATTGCCTGATGCTTTCCGGGTCGGGCGTGCTGCCGATTGAGGAGACAAAAAGGGTTTGTGTATTTAAGCTGTCGCCATAAAAAGCAATTAGCAAAGGTGATGAAAAAAGGGCTGAATGGTAGTTGGTATTTCCTTTGAGCAGCGAATCAAGGTATTGGGTTTGTGCTTCAATTTTCTTAAAAGTACCGATTTTTGTCAGGCTGCTCCATATGTCGTTGCCATATTTTAGTTTTTCAAAAAGATGGTAGGGGTTTTGTGTTTCAATAATTAGTGCCGGTGTGTTGGGAAGCAGTTTCCACGGATGCGTTCCATGGGGTTTGGTGTTGTTGATAAAAAGTGCTGCAACTATTAAAACAATAATGCCTGCGACGGCACCTGCAATTATTCCTTTTTTCATTCTGTCGATTTCATTTTTGTGATTATTGAATCGGCATGACGGTGTGAGGCCGCTATCGTGTTAGAAGCGCTCCCAGCCTCCAATCATTCGGTCAATCCTGTTGGTGCATGGGTCGTTTATTTTCGCAAAAAACAGCTTGTCTTTGTTTTCCACTTTCCACGAATATTTACCCGGTTTGTCCACGCAGCTTTTTGCCGAAGCACTGTTCATAATTATTATTTCCGAACCTTTCACCAACAGTGTCCCTTTAATTACTTTGCTTTCGTCAACACCGGCAGATTCCATCTTAAAGGTTGTGCCCGCAATGGTTAATATGGTTCCGTCGTAATTGCTGTACCAGCTTCCTTCCAGCAGTGATTCAACTTCAGCGGTACCTTTGTTGACCTGTGTTTTCGTTTTTTCGTTACGATGGGTAACAACAACATCGTCATTGGGTGTGTTGTTGATGAACAGATAGCTGATTGCATACGAAAGAATAGCAACCAATGCAATAATAATCAGTAAAATAGAAAGATTGACGGAGGGTTTCTTTTTTTTCGCTTTCTTTTGTTTAGCCGGCATATCAAAAAATTTTCTGCTAAGTTAAACGAAATTTTAATCCTTAACCTATTTTATAACCACCAACTTTGAAGTTTCAACCTTGTTTTCAACCTGCAACCTGGCATAATAGATGCCTGCCTGCAAATCGGAAACCGAAACAGTAACTTTTTTCGACCCTTTTTCCTGTTTATTGTTAACCAGATTTTTAACAAGCCTGCCATAGGAGTCGTACAGGTTAAGACGAACCTGTTTTGTTTGCGGCAGATAATATTGCAGGGTAGTTTGGCTGTTAAAGGGATTGGGATAGTTTCTTAAATTGAAGGTTCTTGTTGCCTGCTGCTGCTCATTTAATCCCAATACTACCGAAGGGGTAATGTGGGTGTAGCAAACATCTTCCTCGCCGTTTAAGGTGTTGGCCCAGGCCAGATGGGCACCGTTTTCATCAGAAACCATATCGAAATAATCGCCCATTTTATTTTGATTAGGATAGCCGAGGTGCGGGTTAAACACCCCTGATATCTTTTTATTTGCCGACCAGGTAACTCCGTGGTCAACCGAAAAAGAGTAGTACAATGCCGAGTTGTCGGGGTAGTTGGAAGGAGCATTCCGCGTGTCAAGCCAAACCACATCAATGCGACCATCGGGGGCAACCGACATGGTTCCCATCCACTGGGTATTTACAAAACTCAGGTCGTCGTTTATTCTAACGGGGTCGTCCCAGGTTATGCCGCCATCGGTACTTCTGGCAAACATAATATCGCCAGGATCGTAATAGGAGATGCGTTGAACAGCTGCCAACACGTAAACATATCCTCTGCCGGGGCCATCCGACTTATCCACATCAACCCAGGCCTGCCCCAACAATCCCGAAGGGTTGATGGTGGTCCATCCCGATAGTTCTCCATCAAGAGAAACCCAGGTTGTCATATCCCATTTTATTTGGGAACCTGCCAACATGGCGTTGGTTGATTTGTTGATTATTACCCCGTCGTTGTATCCCGCAGAAACACCAACCTCATATAGTTCGCCGTCAGGGCCTACTGCCAATGTTGCCCAAAACGGGTTTTCATCAACGCTTACACAGTCTTCATAGCTGTCGCCTCCATCGGTTGAACGGGTGAAACTTCCATTGCTGCATATTGAGAACGATTGATTCCATGCCGCGTAAATGTTGCCCGACCCCAGACCGTCGGTACGGTCGATGCGCATCCATTGTTTGTCGCCTCCCTGAGCGTAGGTTCCGTTATCCCAAACGAAACCACCATCCTGTATGCGGTAAACATCGCACCACATGCTGCTTTTATTTTCAACGGTAAGACTGTTGTAATAAAAGTTTCCGTTTTTGTCGAAATCTAAAACCGGATCGGAACGGAAAACGCCCGGGTCAATTACACCGGGAAATGTCCACGTTTCACCACCATCACTTGAATAACCGTATCCTGCCTGCCTAAAGTTGTTGTTAACATTGTCAAACTGACGCCATCCGATTACAATTCTGTTTGGATTGGTGGGGTCAACAGCTATGGAAGGCTCGTTGGCAGCATCGCCGGTAATATTATCGCCATTGGCGTCGATGTTTACCTGATGAGTAAAATAGGTGGTGGTGTCAAAACGATATCCGGGTGACCGCCCCATGTTTTCGCGTGAAACGTGCTGATAAGCATCTTCTATTTCCTCGTGAAGCCGGGTGGCCGGTATCTGCTGCGAAAAAGCCGGAGAAATCCAAAAAAAGCTTAACGTGATGGTTACAAACAACAAAAAATTATTTTTTCTTACAAACAATGGTAAAATTTTCATGAGAGATTTGAATTTATAAATTTTAACAAAAATACCCTTTTAGGTTCAATAACTTAACTATTGACACGAATTATTTGCCATCCGTTGTCCGGCTGAGTTTATTTGATTATTTTTATTTATTTAACATATCGCTTTAGTATCACTAATTTTAAAATATTCATATATTTGCCGGCGATTATTAACCTTAAAAAGATATTGAATATGGTATTACCAACAAATTTAAAACACGTTGCTACCGAAGACGAATACAATGAGATTTTAAAGAATCACGAAAATGTAATGATTTGCTGTGGCCGAATGGGTCCCATGTGTGTTCCTGTTTATGATGTTATGGAGGATTTACAGGAAGAGTACAAACATGTTGAATTTCGTGATATGCTTTTCGACAGCCCTCATGCCCATGTTATACGTAATTTGCCTCAGTGCCGGGGATTTATGGGGTTGCCTTTTACCGTTTACTATAAAAACGGCGAAGTTGTTGCAGCCACTTCAAGTATCCAGTCGCAGGAGCAAATTACCGAAATTCTTGACAGAGAGTTTGGCAAGTAAAACACCTTAAAAAATTCCAAAGTTATGGATGCGATTCATGGCTTTGGGATTTTTTTTGTAAAAAAAACGGTAATGGAAGAAAAAAAATACGATGTTATAGTATTGGGTGGCGGCGCTGCCGGAATGACTGCCGGTATTTATCTCGGGCGCTCAAAAGTCAGCGCAGTAATTTTGGATTCGGCAACCATTGGCGGCCAAATGGTGTTGACATATGAAATTGCCAACTATCCGGGAATTCCTTCAACGACGGGATATCAGCTTTCGTCAGCCATGAAAAAGCAGGCCAGGTCGTTTGGTTGCGATGTTAAAGCAAATGTTAAAATCAGCTCGCTGCAGTTAAACGGCGCTGAAAAATCGGTTGTTGTTGAGGGGGGAGTGGTTTACAAAGCACCGGCAATAATTTTGGCCACCGGTGGGCGCTCAAGAATGTTAAATGTGCCGGGAGAGAAAGAATTTAAAGGCCGGGGTATATCCTATTGCGCAACCTGCGATGGCGACTTTTTTCAGGATAAAAATATAATTGTTGTGGGTGGTGGCAATTCGGCTCTGGAAGAGGCGGTTGCTTTGACAAAGTATGCAAGTAAAGTAACCATTCTGCATGAGTTTGATCATTTTCAGGCATTTGAACATGCGGTGGAAGCGGCAAAGGCCAATCCTAAAATCGACTTCATAATGGAGTCGCACATTACGGAATTTTCGGGTGATGAGAGCCTTAGAAAGGTAAAATATAAAAACCTGAAAACCGGTGAAGAGACGGAAAAGGCAATTGACGGAGTATTTATTTTTATTGGCTACGAAGCCAACACCGATGCACTGAAAAATACCGATGTTGAGCTTAATACCTATGGTGAAATTGTTGCCAACGACAAAATGGAAACCAACATTCCGGGTGTATTTACTGCCGGTGACTGCCGGTCAAAACAGTTCAGACAAATTACCACTGCTGTTGCCGACGGAACCATTGCTGCGCTGAATGCCATCGGGTATATTAACGCCGGCTAACTGAGGTTATTACTTGCCTTTAACCAATGCCTTACTTTTCCATCGGCCTGTAAAATAGTACAGGGTTGAAATAATAATGCCCACACTCCATGCAATGGGTATTCCCCACCATATACCCTGTGTTCCAAACAATTGCGAAAGCCAATAGGAAACAGGAATACGGATAACCCACAGCGAAATAATGGTCATAATCATGGTAAACATGGTATCGCCTGCACCTCGCAACAAGCCCATTAACACAAACATAGAAGAAAAAACCAGATAAAACGGCGATACAATGTGAATGTATTCGATACCCACTTCAATTACCTTTGGGTCGTTGGTAAAAGCATGCATAAGCGGAGTGGCGAAAAGCAATGCCAGCGCAGTTACCGTTAAGGCAACTACCGATATCATTGCCATTGTGACTTTTAGTCCTGTTGTAACACGTTCCATTCTTCCGGCGCCAATATTTTGTCCCGTAAAAGTGGATAGGGCAGCCGAGAAGTTCATGGCCGGCAGTGCGGCAAAAGCGTCAATGCGCATGGCCACGGCATAGGCTGCAATGGTAGAGGTTCCAAAGCCGTTTACAATACGGTACAGAGCTAAAAACCCAATAGATACAAAAGTTTGCTGCACCCCTGCAGGTAAGCCTATCTTTAGGCTTTTCCGAAACATCTCCTTGTCAAACTTCATTTTACGCGGATTAAAATCCAAAAAGCTGTGGTATTTATTAAGGTAGTACTCAATGGCAAAAAAGGCTATTCCCTGGGCAATAACCGTGGCAGCAGCCACACTTTGTATGCCCCAGCCAAAACCAAAAACAAACAGCACATCGAGGCCAATGTTTGAAAGGGTTGATATGATTAAAAAATAAAATGGTGTTTTCGAGTCGCCCAGTCCGCGCAAAATAGCGCTGGTTCCCTGAAAACCGAAAAAGAATATAAATCCGAAGGCGTAAACATTAAAATAGTTTACAGCTTGTACGGTTGCCCCTTCGGGCAGATCAATCATTTTAAAAATATAGCTGCTTACCCATCTTCCGAAAAAGGTAAGAAAAATGGCTGCGAAAAACATAAAGATATTCAGGGTGTCGATGGCTTTTTTTACCTTGTCCATCTTTTTGGCACCGTAGTATTGTGATATCACCACCGTGGAACCCATGGCAATACCCACCACAAACGAAATCAAAATAAAAATCAACGGAAAGCTTGCGCCCACCGCAGCCAGCGCATCTTTGCCAAGTGCTTTACCCACCACAATGGTGTCCACAACATTATATAGCTGCTGGAATACGTTACCCAAAAGCATGGGTAGCGCAAAGTAAAATATCTGTTTTCCGACTTTCCCGGTGGTGAGGTCTTTCAAATTATTTCTTTTTTCCTCCTTTAAACGGTTGTTTTAAATCATCGAGTGCTTTTTTAGGATTTACCTTGTCAACACTCTCTTTCAGGTCGCCCACTTCCGAGGCAATGTCTTTTAAATCCTGTTTCAGATTGCTGTCTTCGGCAGCATCCTTAAACTCCTTTACGCCTTTTCCCAGCCCGCGTGCCAACTCGGGAATCTTCTTTCCGCCAAAAAGAAGTAGTATTGCCACGATGATTAAAACAATTTCGTAGCCGCCAAACATACCGCAGTGCTGTATCATAATGCTAAAATTTTTAGCAAAAGTAATGAAAGAAATGCAGAATCCGCCTCTTAACTAAATTTAACGCATTAGGCAAATTGTATAAATTGATTTACGCTGTTTTTATGCTACTTTTGGCAGCAATAAAAAATTATTTATATGAAAAGAATCATCCTGATATTATTGCTGGTGGCTACAATGGTTACAGGCAATCCCCTTTGGGCGCAATCCAATGTAAAACCGTTAGACGAAAAAAAGACTACTCAAAAAATAGGAACTCTGATTTATTATATTAACAATTATTATGTGGATACGCTTGATATGCCCAAACTGGTGGAAAAAAGCATTGTATCCACTTTAAAACAACTCGACCCGCACTCAGCCTACATTTCGGCAAAAAACGTTAAAAAAGCCAACGAACCTTTGGAAGGAAGTTTTGAAGGGGTGGGCATTACTTTTCAGCTTTTTAACGATACTATTTTGGTAATATCGCCGGTTCCGGGAGGTCCATCCGATAAGGTTGGTATTCAGGCTGGTGACAAAATTATTAAGGTAGATGGCGAAGATGCTTTTGGTGAGGATATAACCAATCAATGGGTGATGGATCATCTGCGTGGCAAAAAGGGTACCCGTGTTGATGTGAGCATTAAGCGTGAGGGGAGTAAAGACCTGCTGGATTTTACCATTATCCGCGATAAAATACCTTTGTTCAGCCTCGATGCAGCCTTTATGCTTGACAAGCAAACGGGTTACATTAAATTAAATCGCTTTGCCAAAGATTCAAAAAAAGAGTTTGATAAAGCGTTGGATAGTTTGAAAAAACAGGGATTGAAAAACCTTGTTTTCGATTTGCGTGGCAACGGTGGCGGTTATTTGGGAACGGCCATGAAAATTGCCGATGAGTTTTTAACAGATGGAAAACTAATTGTTTACACAAAAGGTATCCATCAGCCGCGACAGGAACTTGATGCTACAACCGATGGCG
>WGDP01000140.1 GCA_015493215.1 Bacteroidales bacterium
CTTAACTTTTGATATTTTGTTAAAACATTTTAATTCGGCCAACGGAAAATATAAAGCTATGGCAAAAAGATTATTTTTGTTTTTTTACATTTAATCTTTCACATATGTATAGAATTATTTTGGTAGTGCTTACATCAGTTTTATTAATTCCGGGTGTACAGGCACAAAAAAACGAGAAACCACTTGAGGCTCATTTTTATAATTTACGCGATGCCAAATATGCCGACGAATCGTTTCAAGGCATACTGGACAAGCACAAAGGCGAAGTAATTTACCTTGACTTTTGGGCCAGTTGGTGCGGGCCATGTAAACGTGAGATGCCCTATTCGTTAAAAATGCAAGAGCATTTTAAAGGGAAAAAGGTGGTATTTATTTATATGTCGGCTGACAGAGATCCCGCTTCATGGAAAAACACCGCCGAAAGACTTGGTATTACCGGTGAGCACTATTTGCTGAATCAGAAAGTTTATGCCGAGCGGAACAAAGTTGTTGAGGTTAAGTACATTCCGCGTTACATGATTTACGATAAATCGGGAAAACTGGTTACCGACAATGCACCACGCCCCAGCAGCCCCAATGCCACAAAAGTTATTGAAAATTTGCTTAAAAAGTAACGGTTGTTACTATAGCTTTCATCCTGATTACAAATCAGGACGAGCGTGAAGTAGGTAGTAGCTACTGTTGCTTTCATTCTGATTACCCGCCTGCCTGGCGCTTACCCGCCTTTGGAGGGCAGGCAAGCCGGACGGACAGACAAATCAGGACGAGCGTATAAGTTTAAGAGTTAACAAAGTTAAACAGGCTTAGCAATGAAATATTTAATTGCTTTAGTATTCCTTATTTTTGTCGAAAGCTGCGGTTTTATTCAGATTAATGAAAACGATTTCAGAAGTTTGTCGGATCATGACAAAAAGTATATTAAACCTTTCGATTCAAAAATTGTAACAACTAAAGTAAACAATATTGATTCGCTGTTTATTTATGAAATTAACTCGGATAATATTAAGGAGGTTACAAAAGAGCATGCTCATACGTGGATTCATCTTTGGAGGCCGTTTTGCCATGCTGATGTTTGCCAAAACATCAACTATTTAACCAATTTAACTGATAATTTTGCATCCAAAGGATTGGTTTTACTCCTTATATCGGAAACTTACGGTTTTAAAGATATTAAAAACGTTGTAAAAAACTCCCAATTTACAAAACCGGTTTTTGTTCTTCAAAACGATTATTACGGCTATAAGATGAAGAAAAACAGAGTAAAACTAGTTACAGACCTAAAGCCGGAGCTGGTCTCTTCGAAAAAAATTTGGTCTGATGATTATTTTTATAAAGATACTACGCTGATTTATGCCGGAAGCATTGAAGACAGAAATAAAATTGACAGTTTAATGCAGGTTAGCAATAATACGACTCGTACCAGTATTCCCAACAAAAGTTATTGAAAATTTGCTTCAAAAGCAGTAGTTACTGTTGCTTTCATTCTGATTACCCGCCTGCCTGGCGCTTACCCGCCTTTGAAGGGCAGGCAAGCCGGACGGACAGACAAATCAGGACGAGCGTAATTGTACAAAGCTTATTTCATCAACTCCATAATGGCACTACTCATGGCTTTTACACCTGTTTGAATGGTTGGTTCGTAGTCGGGTAAAAAATAGGGGGAGTGTACCGATGGTAACTTGATTTCGCCTTTTTGGGCTTTTTCAAAATTTTCGGGACTTACGGCACCCAACCTGAACATCAATGAGGGAATGGCCGGGTCGGTGCGTCCGTACCGCGAAAAATCTTCGCCGGTGGTGCGGGCACCTATTTCAATAACATTTTCACTTCCAAAGGTTTTTTCAAAGGTCTTGAATATCCGTGCCGACAACTCTGGATTGTTATACAACGACGGGGTAAAAGGGAGGTGAACCGTAACCTTTGGCATCAACGAATCGGGCACTCCCGAAGCAATGGCAAGTCCGCGGCAGGTTCTTTTGATGCTGTTTAAAACATGGTTACGGACTTCATCTTCAAAGGTACGAACGGTAAGCTGCAAGTTAACATGGTCGGGGATAACATTGCCAACCGTACCGCCTGAGATTTTTCCCACTGTAACAACAGCAGGCTTAAAGGGTGAAATTTCGCGACTAACGATGGTTTGCAAATCGACCACAATTTTTGAAGCCAACACCACCGGATCAATCGTATATTGCGGCAATGCACCATGTCCGCCAATGCCGTAAACATCAATATCCAGCATATCCACATTGGCCATGGCCCACCCCGGATGAATGCCCACGGTACCCACTTTTAAAACCGGACTGTCGTGCAGTGCAAGATTAAAATCGGGATAGGGAAATTTGGTAAACAGTCCCGCTTTCAGCATCATATCGGAGCCTTTTCCCTTTTCCTCAGCCGGCTGTCCGATAAAAATCAGAGTCCCGTGCCATTTGTCCTTAAAATGACTCAGCAGCCTGGCCGTACCGGTCCAAACCGACATGTGAATATCGTGTCCGCAGGCATGCATCACACCCACTTCGTTGCCACGGTCATCCGTTGCTTTTACCGTTGAAGCATAATCAACATCCGTTTTTTCAGTGATGGGCAGGGCATCCATATCGGTTCGATACAACACCACGGGGCCATCACCGTTTTTTAATATTCCCACCACGCCATAACCTCCAAAGTGATTGGTAACTTTAAACCCGGCTTTTTTCAATTCCTTTGCCATGCGTGCCGAAGTGTTTTTTTCCTGCAACGACAACTCGGGATGTTTATGCAGATAGAGGTATAAAGAATCGAGATAGGGAATTTCGGTATCGATATAATTGTCAATGGCTTTAGGCTTGTTTTGCGATTGAGATGAAAATACAAACAACAAAAGTCCGCTCAGAAGGAGTAATATATTTTTCATGTGTTTATAATTTTGTATTTATTGATACACTTATATTTCTTTGTTTAAAACCAGTGCAAAGTAACCGTTTTCGAGGGGAAGGTAACCGTATTCGTAACAAAAGTAATACACTTTTCCACCTTTGGTTTTATAAACATGGGTAAAATATTTAAAGTTAAACCCATCTTTTTCAAGCTCATTGCGCCTCACTTTTGCTTTGCCGTTGGGATTTAGCTTTTTTAAAATACGACGGTTTTTCCGAAGTTTCCGGTTGATGGTTGTCATAACCGAATTATCATCACGGTTAAGTTTGTTGTTGTAGCTGTTACGGCACTGGTCGTTGCAAAACTTTTTATCTTCACGGCCAATAAGTTTCGCGCCGCATTCAAGGCAATATCGTTCCATGGCAATTTGATTTAGGGTAAAATTAAATAAAAAAATCCGATTGGCATAAAGCCAACCGGATTTTATTAAATTAACTGTAACATGATAAAACTCACATACTTTTCATTTCATTTTCAACAATCTGGTCAATTTGTTTCTTATTTTCAGGTAAATAATTTATTGAAACATCCCAAATTATTTCATAGTCTATGCCAAAATATTCGTGACTTACTTTGTTTCTTAATAAATACATTTCCGCCCATGGGGTTTCGGGATATTTCTCTTTAATTTCTTCCGGCAAATTCTTTGATGCTTCACCAATAATTTCAAAGTTTCTGATAACAGCATCAACGGTTTTATAATCTCTTTTAAAATTAATGAAACTCAACCCATTGATATATTCTTCAATTCTTTCCATTGCAGTTTGAATATCTTCAAGATACATCAGATATGTTCTTCTTCCCTTGTTCATTAGACGTAATCAACCTGTTCCAGGATTATTTCTTTTATTTGTTTTTTAAGCGAATTTTTAGTCACCAAGTCAATTTTTCGGTTAAATATCTTCTCCAAATATAACTCTAATGTAAAGAACTTCCATCCGATGGGTTTTTCCAGTTCAACGAGAATATCAATATCACTATTCTCGGTAAATGTATTATCAGAATATGAACCAAAAAGACCTATTTTTTTAACCGCATAGTCATTATAAAGGGTGGGTTTAAGTTCCCTTAACTTAGATAATATGTTATTCCTTGTTAGCACGAAACAAATTTAATAATTTTAACCATGTTCTTCATTAAAGACCAGATTTTTTATTACAAGAAGCAACTATCTTCTGACCACAAACTTCTTTACAGCGTTTTGGTTTTCTTTGGTGAGCAATACAAAATAGATTCCATCGCTTAAACCGGTTACCGAAACTTTTTGTTTAAAACCGATGTTATTAACCGACTGATAAACTCTTCCTGATAAATCGACAATTTTAAGTGTTGCACCTTCCAAACCTTCAACGGTTATAAAATTGGCTGCCGGATTTGGAAAAACATTGATTGTGCTGCTTAAACTATTATCGGCAATGGCATCAATAACAGTTACGGTAAGTGCATTTTCCATCACAAGGTCATCAACATACAGGTCGTAAACACCAACCTGCTGCGACAACAAAGAGGGCATGGTAGCCGTAATTTCAACATCGCTGTTAACCACAAAAGATGCGGCATCAAACGAAACCGAGTTACTGTCGTGCAACATAAAATAGACATCCGAAACACCATCAGTCCATGAAGTTTCGCTGCCTGTAATAACTACGTCGCCCACATAATCCTGGGCAACGGTATTTGGCTCGACACTTGTAATTTGCGGATTGGCAACATGCTCGCTAACAGTTCGTGTACCTTTGTAAATCTGGTCGCCCGAAGTGCTACCGTTGCTATTGGTGGCATTAACAGTTGTGTAAAAGGTAATCTGTCCGGTGCCTGCTGCAGGTGCAGTCCAGTCAAACGACCATGAAATTGCATTTCCTGAAGCAACAGTACCTCCTGAAGTATGCGTTACTGCTTTGCCACCGTTTACTTTTTTTGTACGGGCGGGGTCGGTAATTGAAAAAGTACCTTGTTTAACTCCTCCGGCACTTTCGGCAGTAAGCTCGAAACCATACTTTGAAATTCCGGCCATGTTTGCCGAAACGGTAATGGTGTATGTTTGCCCCGGCTCATATCCTGCAAAGGGAATGGTGGTTGCTATAAGCCCTCCCTGCGTTTGTGCCGTACCGGAATGACATTGCGTACAGGTGGCACCACCATCACCGGGCGACCCTGTTTTACCTCCGGGGCTTCCTCCGGTATAACTGTAAAGCAGTAAAAAAGCCGGAATTGCAAAAACACTTAAAACTTTGTAAAATCTTTTCATTTTCTTTTAATTTTTATTTAGATTCAATATAGATTAGAATGCGAAAATAGAAATAAATGAATAGAAAACAAAAGATTTTAAGTTTTATTATTAATTATTTAACAACAACCAGGCTACAACTCTGTTATCAAAAAAAGTTGGTATAAGGATGGTTTGTGTGGCAGGAATATAGCCCAAATCGGCAGCATTAATATCAGCTACATAAAGCTTATCGTTAAAAACAGCCATCCCTTTGGGGGCATTTAAACCGGTTATCCATTTCAGGTTAATTATTTTACCTTGGGTGGAGAGCTTTGAAATGAATCCCCGGCCGTCCTCTCCGGAAGGATTGCCAACAATGTTGGAAACAAATAAAACATCACTATTGTGATAATACAAAACCGATTCGGGAACCTGAAAAATTTTACCGGTACTCCAAATTTGCTTTATGGTTTGGGCGGATGTACACAACGCAAACACCATAAATAAAAAAATGAGATTTTTTTTCATCGGTTTATTTTTTCCTGAAAAGATTTTTCTTTTTTATTTCGGTGGCCACCACCATGGGCACAAATTTTTCCCATTTTGGGTTATTTTCCCTAATCATTTTTAAAACCTCCTTTGCTTTAACATGGAGTTGCTCCGACATGGAACTTTGTATATCTAAAATAAACCGGTTGGCTTTCAGATAGTCATATAAAAACCTTACATCGTCATCCATTTTAATGTTGTTGGAGGTTACCATTTCGCGAGTACCTTTTCGTGCCGTAGGATAAATGTACAATTTCATATTTTTAGGAAACATTTTGCCGACGGCCTCCAAAATACCTCCCTTTAAATCTTTATAAAAACGTTTGTCAACTACCTTCTCCAGCGTAGGAACACCGATAACCAGCCTGAGTTTTTTCAGATTAAACTGTCCGAAAAACTCAACAATCTTGTAGTACTCTCTGATATCGGAAACCATCACATTTTGGCCAATGAGGTTTAGCATATTAACCCTTTCGAGGAAGTCGGTTTCATCGAGTTCGCCCTCGGCCAACAGGTTATTGGTGGTCATTTCGCAAAACGAAAGGGTGTTTTCTTCGTTGTAGTCCTCATCTTTTTGAAACAAGTCGAGGCTTTTGCGCAAAATATCTTTGGTGATGTAGGTAATGGGCTTGAAAGTGCCCCTAAAAGCCAACACATTTTTTTTATAAAGCATATCCGAAGGCTGTTGCACGTTTCCATGCTTATCGAACATGATGGCATGGGTCATTCCGTTTCGCACCAGCTGCAAGCCCAGCAACCGGTTGTCAACATAAGCCAAATCAGGCCCCGACATCTTCATCATGGTAATTCTAAACCTGTCGGTTGACACATTATCTAAAAGTGATTGCAAAAAAGTGTTGGGCGTATCGTAATGATTTTTACAGGCATAAATCAGGTTTACACCGAGTGTGCCAAGGGTAACCTGTTGCAAAAGACTGTCGTTTTCCAGCAGCTTAATGTGCATCACCACTTCGTTGGGTTCTTTATCGGGACTAAGCTGAAACCGAACACCCATCCACCCGTGAGGGTAATTGGTTTTGGCATAGTTTAATATTTCAACGGTATCGGCAAAGGCAAAAAAGGAGGCATCAGGCTTTTCTTCTCTAAGCAGTTTTTCAAGTTCGCGATACTCTTTGGCAAGCATCTTTTGCAGACGCTGTTCCGAAACATAGCGGCCTTTTTTATGGTTGTTGTAGTTGGCATCTGAAAAGCTTTTATCGTAGGCAGAAATGGTTTTGGCAACGGTTCCGGACGCGCCTCCCGCCTGAAAAAAATTACGGGCGACCTCCTGTCCGCCTCCTATTTCGGCAAAGGTTCCGTAAAAGTTAGTATCGAGGTTTATTTTTAAAGCCTTTCGGCTTGTGGGCAAAATTTCGCGTGTCATA
>WGDP01000141.1 GCA_015493215.1 Bacteroidales bacterium
ACTTTGCTGCTTGCCGGGTTGGGATAAAGCGACATAACCCCGAGCTTTAGCATCACTTCAGTAAGGTTTACCACCGTGGTGTCGAGATTAATGGTGTCGCTTTGTATGGGGTGCGGGCAAAGGCTGTCGTAAGTGTAGGTGGCGGTATAGAGGCTGTCGTATTCGAGGTTTTTGTTGTATTTACGCAGTTCGTAGTAATTAGGCTCAGGATAATTTTGTATTTCAAACCCTATTAACAATTTATTGTCGGAGGTAGTAATTGAAACTTTTGTTTCCGGGTAAGGGTTGGCGTCTTCAGCGGTTACCGAAATTAATCGTTTTTGTAGTTCATTGCCTGCCGTATCGGTTTTTACAATATAAACAACAAGAGAATCCACGTCCCCAGTTTCGTCACGGAGATAGCCTGGACTAAGAAACAACAACGAATCGCACATTACACTAACTGTATTGCATCTTCCAATCAACTGGGTAACCGTATCAACAAGCGGTTTGAACCACAACATGTTGCCAAGGCTGTCTAATTTGTATAAACAGGCCGGTTCACCACCATAATAATTTGTATCCGCATGATTCATCCGTCCACCCGCATATAGGTTACCATAAGTATCAACATTCCCTTTTCTGGTATCACCAACAAAATAGTGATTGGTATAAGCATTGTGCCAAATTTCGTTTCCTGCCGTATCAATTTCGATAAACTCGGGGCGAATCCAATAAGGAACAGTATCAGGTGGTTGGGCTTTATAAACCTGACCTACCGTTACAAAATTACCATTGTTTTTTTGTAACAAACAATCACTTGCTGAGCCTGTGCAGTATTCTCCATCCCAAACACCGTATTTCTTAGCCCATATCGTTTCTCCTGTTGGCTTTAACTTAACCAAAAAATAATAATCAGGTGCATCCCAATCATAGCCGTTGACCAATAACATGATATCTCCATTGTCCAATTCAAGAACACCTCTTGACCATTGCATTTCATCAATTCTGAATATCCTGCTCCACTCCTTTTTGCCACAGGCATTCAGTTTAAGAACGAACATGTCTCCTTGCAAATCAAATTGATAAGTTACACCCTGTATTAATAATCCACCATCAGCTGTTTGTGTTACCCTGCCGGCACCCGAATTTACCCAATCATGACTTGACGGTTGATAATTAATATATTTCTCCCATAAAATATTGCCATTGATGTCGGTTTTAGTAAGCAAACAGTATTTATAATGACCTAGGTCATCTTTTAATGTATTAGCTGTTAAAAAGCCTTTATCATAAGTTTCAATTAAATCATGAATTCGTATTGGTTTATCAAAAGAGAATGTTCTTATCCAGGTACTATCTTGTGCTTGTGTAATTAGTGAAATTACAACCAGCAATAATAATAGTAACAGGTACTTTTTCATAGTTATTGATTCAATAAAAGGATTAAATAGCAATGCCGACTAAATTACAAATATTATTTGAATTGTAAAAAGGTTATTGTTATAAATACACCGGGCGAACAGCTGTTTTGATGGTTAATTCTTATTTTGATTTGCCAATTTATTTAGAGTCATCTTGTTGCGTTGTCATTCCGTTTGGGACAAAAGCTGCATATATTTTAATAGTACACTGATTAGACTGATAGAACTGATTGTTATGATAAGAAAACGAAAACTAGTCTTATCAGTCTAATCATAAAAATCAGTGTCCTATTTGGTTTAATAAAACCTATAGCACATCAAAATAAGAATTATTGAGATACCGCTGAACAAAGTCAATTTCCTATTTTTCACTTGCCTGTGCAACTCATTTTAATTTGAAGCCATCTTTTTAGTATCTTTAGTGCCCCTTTTAATTTTGTATCATTTTAAAATATGCTTTATGAATAAATCAATTTTTTTCCGAACCTTGTTATTGCTCATGATTGTTCTTTTTGGCTACACTCAGGTTGAAGCCAAAAAAAAGGGCAAGGAGAAGCAAAAGAAAGACCGGCTTGAATCTTCCGTATTCAGCAATTTTAAGTGGCGTAGCATCGGCCCTGCTTTTACCTCCGGACGCATAGCCGATTTGGCTGTTGACCCCGATAACTTTGCCCACTATTTTGTTGGAGCCGCTTCGGGCAATATTTGGAAAACCACCAACGACGGCATAACTTTTAAACCTGTTTTCGATCACTACGGAGCCTATTCCATTGGCGCACTGGCCATGGACCCCAACAACCACAATGTTATTTGGGCCGGTACCGGCGAAAACAACCATCAGCGTGCCATTGGCTACGGAAACGGCATTTACAAGAGCTGCGACGATGGTAAAACATGGAAAAATATGGGGCTGAAGGAATCGAGACAAATAGGCGAAATCCTTATCGACCCGCGTAATTCCGATGTGGTTTACGTGGCTGCCGAAGGCTCGATTTGGGGACCCAACGAAGAGCGCGGTGTGTTTAAAACCACCGATGGCGGCAAAACATGGAAAAAAGTTTTGTTTGTCAGCGAAAATACCGGCGTGGCTAATTTAGCTTTCGAACCCGGCAACCCCGATGTTATTTATGCCGGAGCAGAACAGCGCAGGCGCCGCCAGTTTACCAAAATAGGCGGAGGACCTGAGTCGGCCTTTTACAAGTCAACCGATGGCGGTAAAACCTGGAATAAACTCACCAACGGCATCCCGAAAGTTGACAAAGGCGGTATGGAAATAGTGGTAGCCCCATCTAATCCCAATGTGGTTTATGTTATGTTTGAAGCCACCAAACAGGGCGGCACCTACCGTTCGGACGACCGTGGCGCTTCGTTTCACAAAATGAGCGGCCATTACAGCAGCGGACAGTATTATTCGGAATTGATTGTTGACCCGTACAACGAAAATAAAATCTTTTCCATGGAAACCATTTCACAGGTTTCGGTGGATGGCGGCAAAACATGGAAACCACTTGGCAACAACAAACGCCATGTTGACGATCATGCATTATGGATTGATAAAAACAATACCGACCACATGAACATCGGCTGCGACGGCGGCCTTTACGAAACCTTCGACGGTGCCAAAACATGGATTCATAAAACCACATTACCCATCACGCAGTTTTATCGCGTAAGTGTTGATAATACCGAGCCTTTTTACTGGGTTTACGGTGGCACACAGGACAACAACAGCGTGGGCGGGCCAAACCGCAACATCAAACGCGGTGGCGTTACCAGCTGCGAGTGGGTAACCACCCTCGGCGGCGATGGCTTTTGGCAGGCCAGCGACCCTGACAATCCGGACATTGTGTATTCTGCTTACCAGTACGGAAACATCTATCGTTACGACCGTAAATCGGGGGAACGGATAAAAATAAAACCCGTCCCTGCCAAAGATGAACTTAACTTTCGCTGGAACTGGGATGCTCCTTTTATATTGAGCAGGTTTAAAGGAACCCGGCTCTATATGGCTTCCAACAAAGTTTTTGTAAGCGATGACAGAGGAAATTCGTGGAAGGAAATTTCGGATGACATTACCCGTAATGAAGACAGAAACCGGTTTAAGGTAATGGGCAAATACTGGCCTGCCGATGCCGTGGCCAAAGATGTGTCCACATCGCAATGGGGAACCGCCGTTTCGCTGGCCGAATCGCCGGTAAAGGAAGGAATGATTTATGTGGGCACCGACGACGGCGTTATTTCCGTTACCGAAGACAATGGCGCCACCTGGCAGCGATACACCTCCTTTCCGGGCGTACCCGAATATACCTACGTAAGCGATATTTTGCCCTCACGATTTGATGAAAATGTGGTTTACGCTTCGTTTAACAACCTGAAAAGCGACGACTTTAAGCCATACGTTTTAAAAAGCAACGACAAAGGAAAGACATGGGTGTCCATTGCTAACGACCTACCTAAAGATCAGGTAGTTCATAGTTTACAACAGGACGTTGTAAATAAAGACCTGTTGTTTGCAGGAACCGAATTGGGTATTTATTTTACCCTTGACGGTGGCAACCACTGGATGAAGCTCGGCAGCGGACTGCCCGACATTCCGGTACGTGATATTAAAATCCAGGAACGCGAAAACGACCTGGTCATTGCTACTTTTGGCCGTGGATTTTATATTCTCGACAATTACGAGCCGCTTCGCGAAATTACCAAACAGAAGTTAGATACCGAAAAAGCCATCCTCTTTCCCGTAAAAGATGCGCTAATGTACGTGCAGAATGGCGACCGTTACGGCGAAGGTTCGGCGGTATATCATGCCAAAAACCCTGCCTTTGGCGCCACCTTTACCTATTACGTAAAAGAGGTCCCGAAAACACTTAAACAGGAAAGATTGAAAAAGGAAAAAGAGCTGTTTAAAAATAGCGAACCCATTCCACAGCCCACCAAAGAGGAGCTGGATAAAGAAAAAAATGAAACAGGCCCCTATTTTGTGTTTACCATTAAAAACAACGAGGGCACCATTGTTCGGAAGCTTTATAAAAATGCCTCCAAAGGAATTGGCAAGATGACCTGGAATTTGCGATATATGAACCCGTCGCCCGTTAAATTGAAGAAAGATAAGTATAACCCTACTAAAAATGCCAACGATGGCATGTTTGCGCTGCCCGGAACCTATTCGGTAAGTCTGGCAATGGTTCATAACGATGAGGTAACACCTTTGGCCGGCCCGGTTAATTTTACGGCTAAGGTGCTGAATAACACAACCCTACCCGCATCCGATCGCAAAGCACTTGATGCATTTTATAAAGAAATTGCCGATTTATGGCGGGTTACAAGAGGCACACAGGAATACCTTGACGAGCTTACAAAAAAGGCAGCTTATATACGGCAGGCCATTCAGTTTACAAACGCAGCCACACCCGAAATGCGCTTAACAGCTGACAATCTTAACAAAGAACTTGAAGACATTGCCTTTATTTTTAACGGAACACCTGCCAAAGCCAGTGCCGAAGAGGTGCCTCCTGAAAAAGTTTCGCTCAACGACAGGCTTGCCGATGCGGTATGGACTTCATGGGGTAACACCTCCGCACCTACCGATGCGCAAAAGCAAAGTGTTGCCATTGTTAAGGATGAAATACCTGCCATTCAAACACGTATTGAAAAAGTGGCAGCAGGTCTTAAAACACTGGAAACCCAGCTTGATGATTTAAAAGCACCTTATACGCCCGGCAGAATGCCGAAGTAAAAAGTCCGGATTGCAAATCCGGACAAGCTGTAGGGGTTATTAACAGGGTTGTTGTTGAGTGTTGCACCGAACGATATTGAAAAGTGTCACACTGAGCGAAGTCGAAGTGTGAGACACTCTTCAATAATACACAACATAATAAAATATAGGTATTTTAAAACAGCCCCTACCCTGTCTGCTTAACAAATCCTTGGAAGCTGTTCGCCAACAGGCATGTGAACCACACGGGTTCCTCCCATTTGATTGGTGATGAGTACCTTTCCATGATGGCCGTCAACAACGGTACCTATAATGGCTGCGTTGGCCGACTCCGGGTGCCGGTGTAACATTTCAACAGTTTTGTCTGCAACATCAGCCGAAACAAAGGCCATAAACACGCCTTCGTTGGCAGCATAAAGCGGGTCGAGGCCAAGAATTTCGCAGGCGGCTTTTACCTGATTTTCAACCGGAATAGCACCGTTGTTTAGCAATATACCCATGTTCCTCTCTTTGGAAATTTCGTTTAAGGTGGCGGCAACACCTCCTCTCGTAGGGTCGCGGAAAAGATGTATTTTTTCACCGAACTTGTCAAGCAGCTCAGCGGTAAGGTGATTCAGGTTGCAAGTGTCGCTTTCGATGCTGGTTTCAAACTCCAGCCCTTCGCGCACCGATAATATGGCAATGCCATGGGTGGCGATGCTGTTGCTGGCAATAATTTTATCGCCTGCTTTAATGTTAGCGATATCAATATTTGCTTTGAGATGAACCGGCCCGATGCCGGTGGTGTTGATGAATATTTTGTCTCCTTTTCCTTTGTCAACAACTTTGGTATCGCCGGTAACAATTTGTACACCGGCTTTTTCGGCGGCATATTTTATGGAAACCAAAATATCCCAAAATTGGCTGATGGGCAAACCCTCTTCCAGGATAAATCCCAAGGAAAGATATTGCGGTATGGCGCCGCACATGGCCACATCGTTTACAGTACCGTTAACAGCCAACTCGCCAATATCTCCTCCGGGAAATACGATGGGCGACACCACAAAGCTGTCGGTTGAAAATGCTACCGGACCGTTGAACTCAAGCATGGCACCGTCGTGATGTTTATCCAGTTTTTCGTTTTTTAGCAGGTCGAACACACCGGATTCCAGAAGCTTGTTGGTGAGCAGTCCGCCGCTGCCGTGCGCCAGGGTAATGATGTCGAAATCAAATTTGGGTGCAGGACATTGGAGTTTGAAAAGACTTTTATTTTTCATGGTTTTATTGTTTTTATTTCATTTTTGGTTGGCTCATAATCAACCCCGAGTTTGAGGTGGTTGAACGATTATTAACAAAGGGGTAAAACGCCGGGCTGAACCCCGGCGTAGAAATGATAAATAACAATTGAACAATCATAATTCTACCTCCTCAATCATATTTGAAAAATTGTAATAGGCGGCGCAGGCTCCCTCGGAGCTTACCATGGGGGCACCAAGCGGATTTTGCGGTGTGCAGCCTTTGCCAAATTGTGGACATTGATAGGGCTTTTTTATGCCTTTCATTATGTCGCCGGCAATGCATTCGGCATTCTCG
>WGDP01000142.1 GCA_015493215.1 Bacteroidales bacterium
GTATCATATTGAGCAGCTTCCAACGATAGCGACAGCTTCAGCTGAGCAAGCAATGGTGTGACCCTATTCTGCTTCACAAAAAAATCGTTGAGCCTGGCGTTATTCCATGCTTTCAAATAAGCCGCCTTCCAAATACCACAGGTTACAAATACCGGACCCCAGTCCCAACCAAAATGATAGGGGGCTTTACGCACAAAACCATAATCGTAGGGCAGCTTCCATTCACCTTTATTGCGAGCCTCCCTTATAATTTTAAACGGTGATTTGAAAACAATTTTTAACCGGTTTTTTCTGTTAGCTACACCCTTGATATCTACCACCCATTTACGAAACATGTTATCGGCTTTTAAAACCAACTGCCCGTTTAAATAAACATCGGCATAGGTATCCAATCCTTCAAACACCATTTCAACTCTATCCTTTTCTAGTGTTTTGGCAGATAGTGTAAACTCTGTTTCAAACGTCCACTCCTTTTTGCTTACCCATTGTAGTTTTTTTTCGTTATCCCCAAAAAAGGGTCTGTCGATAATTCCTTTGGAAAACAACGCCAAATAAACATCGGAAGGGTCAACATCAGTGGCAGAAACAGTATCGGAATAGAGGTTCCACACAAAAGATTTAAGATTGATTTGCTGAGCGGCAACACGAAAAGAAACAACCAGAAGAACAAGTAACAGTTTCAGTTTCATGGAAATTGATTTTTGTTATAAAAATAAAATAAATTGCAATACAGTCAATAATTTTAATGGATTTCAGACAAAGGAAAAGCAGCGGGCAAAAAAGTTAATCTTTTTAATTTTTTTCTTGGAGATATTAAAAAAATATCTACTTTTGCCGCCACGTTCGACGAAAGAACAAAATGGTCCGTTCGTCTAGTCAGGTCAGGACGCCAGGTTTTCATCCTGGTAACACGGGTTCGAATCCCGTACGGACTACCAGAAGCCCTTTCAAAAACACACAAAACCGCTTACATATCTGATATTAAGCGGTTTTTTTTAAGCCATTCATATAAATACAATATTTGCAAAGAAAGGTGACACAATATGTGACACATTTGCATTTCCCTTTTTGTGTCACACGAACACTGTAACTATTTGATAACTTATTACAAAATTCGCCTTGTATTGCAATGAAAATACAAAATTTGGGCGGATTTTGGAAGTTTGGAATGGGGTGCAATTTTTTTTATTCAAAACATTTTGATGATGCTGAAATATTATCCCTCTTTAGATGCAGCAACATATCAATTTTGTTTAGATTTGTGAAGTGCAAGGATGATTAATATGAGGGATGGCACAGTAAACTTTGTTTTACACCCAAGATGTTTATAATTATCCCGCAAATTTTGACAGCAAGTATATTAGAAAATATATGAACTTGTTGTTATGAAAAAAGTTGTTTGTCCTTATGTTTCTTTTTAGCAAATAGAATAGTAGTAGTAAAATAAAATGAGATTGTAAAATATGAATACAGCAGTACACAATAAATTAGTATCCTTTATTTGGTCGATTGCAGATGATTGCTTAAGAGATGTTTATGTAAGAGGGAAATATCGTGATGTTATTTTACCCATGGTGGTTTTAAGGCGATTAGATGTATTGCTTGAGCCTACCAAAGAAGCCGTTATGGAAGAGTTGGCCTTTCAGCGTGATGAAGCCGGTTTTACTGAATGGGACGAAAACGGACTACAGCAGGCAAGTGGCTATGTCTTTTACAATATCAGCGACTGGACTTTACAAAGACTTTACGATACTGCTACCAACAGCCAACAAATTTTACAGGCAAACTTTGAAGATTATCTTAATGGTTTCAGTCCGAATGTTAAAGAGATAATTGACAAATTTGACCTGAAAAGCAAGATAAGACACATGGCTTCTAAAGATGTGTTGCTTGATGTACTTGAAAAGTTTACATCGCCATATATCAACTTAACACCCTTTGAAAAAGAAGACCCCGACGGCAGAAAACTCCCTCCTTTAACCAATTTGGGTATGGGCTATGTTTTTGAGGAACTTATCAGGAAATTCAATGAAGAAAACAACGAAGAAGCCGGAGAACACTTCACGCCACGTGAGGTAATCGACCTGATGACCCATATTGTTTTTGAACCCATAAAAGATAAACTGCCACCGGTAATGACCATTTACGACCCTGCTTGCGGTTCGGGTGGGATGCTCACCGAATCACAAAAATTTATTAAAAATGAAAATGGAAATATTAAAGCCACCGGCGATGTTTATCTGTTTGGAAAAGAAATAAACGACGAAACCTATGCCATTTGCAAATCGGATATGATGATTAAGGGGAATAACCCGGAAAATATTCGTGTAGGCTCTACCTTATCTACCGATGAATTTTCAGGCCACACCTTTGATTTTATGCTTTCCAATCCGCCCTACGGTAAATCGTGGGCCGGTGAAGTGAAATACATCAAAGACGGCAAAGACATTATCGACCCGCGTTTCGTGGTTACTTTAAAAGACTATTGGGGTAATGAAGAAAAAGCAGATGCTACACCGCGTTCATCTGATGGGCAGCTGCTTTTCCTGATGGAAATGGTCAACAAGATGAAACCTACCGGCCAAAGTCCGATAGGCTCCCGGGTTGCATCTGTGCACAATGGTTCCAGCCTGTTTACAGGAGATGCGGGCGGAGGCGAAAGCAATATCCGTAGATACATCATCGAAAATGATTTGCTTGACTGCATTATTCAGCTGCCCAACAACCTGTTTTACAATACCGGTATTACCACCTATATATGGGTGTTAAGCAACAACAAAAAAGCCAACCGAAAAGGAAAAGTAATTTTGATTGATGCTTCCCAACGTTTTGCCAAACTCCGAAAAAATCTGGGAAATAAAAACTGCGAGCTCACATCCGGTCACATCAAAGAAATTCAAGATGCTTACACCGGGTTTAATGATATCGAAAGAGAAAGTGAAACAGGATTGGCTGCCAGAATTTTTAATAATACCGATTTTGGCTACTATAAAGTAACCATAAACAGGCCATTACGATTAAAAACACAATTTACAGCCGAACGCATTGCCGGTTTGCGTTTTGACAAAAGCATCAAGGAAGCCATGCAATGGGCATACGAAACCTATGGCGAGCAGGTATATACCGATTTAAAGTCTGTTGAAAAAGATATTTTAAACTGGTGCGAGAAAAACGATATCGACCTTAACGCCAAAAAACGCAAAGCTCTCACCAGCGCAACTACCTGGAAAAAACAGAAAGAAATTTTAGATACTGCTCAGCTTTTGATGAATAAGATTGGCACGGAGGAATACAACGATTACAACCTCTTTTTAAGTTTGGTAAATCAGGAATTAAAAGCCATAAAATCAAAGATTTCTCCCGGCGATAAAAAGCAAATCTTAAATGCGGTAAGCCGGTATGACGAAACAGCCGAAAAGGTAATTAAGAAAATACAAAAACTCACCGGTAATAAGCTCGACCAGCTGCTCCACCATTTAGATTGCACCGTTGAACAACTGCCCGATTACGGCTACTATCCAAGCGGTAATAAGGACGAGTATATTACCTACGAAACCGAAAGCGACCTGCGCGATACCGAAAATGTACCTTTGGCTGAAAACATTCACGATTATTTCCTGCGTGAGGTAAAACCCCATGTGCCCGAAGCCTGGATAGATTTGGATAAAACCAAAATTGGGTATGAAATCAGTTTTAACAAGTACTTTTACCAACACAAACCTTTGCGACCGCTCGAAGAGGTAACAAAGGATATTTTGGAACTGGAAAAGGAAAACGAAGGGCTGATTGCTGATATTTTAGGATTGTAATTATGGAAGAATTAAATATTTCTATAGATTTTGTTAAACAACAATTGGATTAATGATGTGGGAAGAAAATAATATAACGGAATTTAAGTCGAAACTCACCGACAATTTGGAAAAAGAAGTTGTTGCTTTTTTAAATTCAAAAACGGGAGGCGATATTTATATAGGTGTGGATGACAACGGCAAAATATTGGGAATAAATCAGGTTGACAAGTTACAACTCCAAATTGCCGATAAGCTAAAAAACAATATCGAACCAACCTGTTTGGGGCTGTTTGATATTTACCCCGAAGAAAAAGACAACAAAACCATCATGCATATTGTTGTTGGAAGCGGCCCCGAAAAACCCTATTATCTGAAAAAATACGGCATGTCTCCCAAAGGCTGTTATATCAGGATAGGAAGTGCTTCGCAACCTATGACCAGAAATATGATTGATACGCTTTTTGCTTCAAGAACCCATACCTCATTAAGAAATATTAAATCGCCAAAAAAGAATTTAAAATTCGAACAGCTTAAAATCTATTATCAGGAAAAAGGGTTGAATATTAACGACTCTTTTTTGCAAAATCTTGATTTATATACCGATTCGGGCGATTTGAACTATGTGGCTTATTTATTGGCCGACAACAATACCCTGTCGTTTAAAGTAGCTAAATATTCAGGCAACGACAAAATAGATTTGATTGAAAATGAAGAATTTGGCTTTTGTTCGCTAATAAAGGCAACAAAAAATATTTTAGATAAGCTGGATATTGAAAACAGGACCTTTACTAAGATAACCGGAGCTGCAGAACGCTTGCAAAAAAGCATGATTGATAAAACGGCTTTGCGCGAAGCACTTATCAACGCCATGGTTCATAACGATTATTCCAGAGAAGTTACCCCTGTGGTTGAGATATATGCCAACCGGTTATCCATCACTTCCTACGGAGGGCTTGTCAGCGGATTAAGTAACGAGGAGCTTTTTCAGGGGCGCTCAATACCCCGCAACCGCGAATTGATGCGTGTTTTCAGGGATTTGGATTTGGTCGAGCACCTTGGCTCGGGCGTGCACAGGATTTTAAGGGCTTATGGCAGAGATATTTTCCATATCTCCGATAATTTCTTCGAAATATCTTTCCCTTTTGAAAAAGATTATTTGGAATGGGTTAAAAAGAAAAAGCATACCCCGCAAGTTACCAAACAAGATAGCGACCCGGTTAACGACCCAGTTAACGACCCAGTTAACGACCCAGTTACCGAACAAGATACCGAACAAGATACCGAACAAGTCACCGAACAAGTTAAAAAACTGATTTTGGCAATTGGAGATAAACAATTAAGTTTAAGTAATATAAAGGAAAATTTAAAGTTTTTACATAGACCTACATTGCTTTACAACTACCTACACCCCGCCCTTAAACAAGGCTTAATAGAAATGACCATACCCGATAAACCCAACAGCAGAAACCAAAAATACCGGCTGACCGCCAAGGGAAAACAACTTAAAAAATTACTGGATTAAAAATGGAAGATTTAAAAATAAAATACCCAAAATATCCCAAATACAAGCCCTCCGGCGTGGATTGGCTGGGGGAGGTGCCGGAAGGGTGGAAACTTACTCGGTTAGGTTCATATTTTACAGAACGAAAAACCAAGGTTTCAGATAAAGATTTTGCGCCACTTTCCGTAACTAAGATGGGGATTTTGCCACAACTTGCTACTGCTGCAAAAACAAATGATGGAGACAATAGAAAACTTGTTATAAAAGGTGACTTTGTAATAAATAGCCGTTCAGATAGAAAAGGGTCAAGCGGTATTGCGAAAGAAGATGGTTCTGTTTCTTTAATAAATATCGTTATGACACCTATAAGTGTAAATCCAACTTATTGCAATTATCTTTTAAAAAGTAATTCTTTCGTTGAAGAAAATTATCGAATAGGTCATGGTATCGTTGCAGACCTATGGACTACTCGCTATGATGAAATGAAAAATATAAAAGTGGCATTTCCCCCCCTCCCCGAGCAAACCGCCATAGCCAATTTTTTAGACGACAAAACCGCCAAAATAGACCGTGCCATAGCCCAAAAACAAAAACTCATAGAACTGCTCAAAAAACGCAAGCAAATTATTATACAGGATTTGGTAACGGGGAAAGTTGTTTGGAACAACGAAAAAAATGCCTGGACTGAGCCTGCCGAAGTCAAAGACTCCGGCGTGGAATGGATTGGGGAGATTCCGAAGGAGTGGGAGGTTAGAAGATTGAAGTATGTTCTTAGATTAACAAATCAAAAAATATCAAGCTTAGAATCTGATTTGCCATATATTGGAATGGAAAATATAGAGTCAAAAACTGGACGCTACATAAAAACTAAATCTGAAACTGAGGGATTAGCAAATCAATTCAGAACAGGCAATATTCTATTTGGAAAACTTAGACCATATTTGGCAAAAGTCTATTTGGCAGAATTTGATGGAATATGTTCAACGGAGTTTTTAGTTTATGAAAGTTCAAATCCGAAATATTTCAGTAAATTACTATTGTCTGATACGTTTATTCAAGTGGTTGACGCATCGACTTATGGCGCAAAAATGCCAAGGGCAAGTGCAGATTTTATAGGGAATCTTGACATCCCTATTCCACCTGAAAATGAACAAAATGTAATTGTTAAACAAGTAGAAACCGAAACCCAAAAAATCGACAAAGCCATATCCTTGCAGGAAAAGCAAATCGAAAAGTTAAAGGAATACAAGCAGGTATTGATAGATAGTGCGGTGAGGGGAAAAATTAAAGTGAGTTAATTATGACATCAAAAACTAACGAACAAGCCTTAGAAGCAACCATAGAAAAAGCCCTTACAGGTGCTTGTCTCGAAGAATTAAAAGCAGACGGAAGTTTTGTAGCCGAACGGAATGAAATATACCGCGCCGGCAATGGATTTTATATGGGAAACACCAATGATTTCAACGCCAAATATGCCATTGACGAAACCCGCTTTTGGCATTTTCTGGAAAACACACAAAAAGAAAAGCTGGAAAAATTGCAGCGCAGCAGCGATTGGAAGTTGAAAATACTCGAACGCTACGACCGTATGGTGAAAAAATACGGCATCTTACAATTGCTTCGCAAAGGTTTGGATGTGGAAGATGCTCATTTTACTTTGCTGTATCAACTGCCCATGGCAAGCAGCAGCCAATCGGTAAAAGAAAACTTTGAAA
>WGDP01000143.1 GCA_015493215.1 Bacteroidales bacterium
CCATACCTGTGTTTATCCAAATAATGGTGAACAGAATACCATAAACGATGGTAACAATAACAGCTTTGCCGTGATAGCGTTTCCAAAACAGCGTAAGCAGAATTACCACAGAAAAAGTGCCTCCGATTCCTGCCCACACATAGCTCACCAGTGTAAAAATAAAGGCCTGGTCACCTGTATAATAAGCCAGTGCCAGCGCAATAACGGCCAGCAAGGCCGTAATAGCTCTTGATACCAGCAGGCTTTTTTTTGCTCCCATGGAGGATAGTTTTTTTGAGGATGGTTTAAGCAGGTTTTCTGACAGTTCGGTGGAAGAGAGAATCAGCAGCGAATCGGCAGTAGATATCATGGCAGCCACCGCTCCTGTAATTAATATTGCAGCAATGGCCGGAGGGAAAACCTCCAGCAAAACACGCGGCATAACAAATTCACGGTCGGTAAGTGCGGTGGTACTCCCTTCCGGGCCAAAAATAGCCAGGCCTATCCAACCTATTGCCAAGGCACCAATATAGGCCACAAGTGTCCAAAGTACACCCACATTTCGCGCTCTTTTAGCCTGTTTGGCATCGCGGATGGCCATAAATCTGGTGGAAAGCTGAGGTTGCCCGCCCAGGTAACCGAAAAACCACGAAAATCCTCCTACAATAACTACTCCAAGCGAAAACCCCGAGGCAGCTCCTGTTAACGAAGTAAATGAAGGCCCTGCCATTTGTAATGCATTGCCGATACTGTGTGCATATATTCCGGAGGTGTTGGCAATATAAATGATGCCCACAATGGGGCCGGCTATTAAGGTTACAATCATAACCAACGCCTGTACAACATCGGTGTAAACCACACTTCTGAAACCGCCGTAAATAGTATAAGGAATAATAACCAAAGCGGTGATAAGCATACCCAATTTTGGATTAATACCAAACAAAACATTCAATGTTTTTCCTCCTCCTAAAAATTGTGCACCCACATAAAAGAAAAAGAAAAACACAATGGCTGCACTGGATACAATGCGTATCCACTTACCACTTTCAGGATGTGATTTGGCAATAAACGATGTAAACGTAGTAGCATTTACCTCATCGGCTTTATGACGAATACGCCATGCCAGCAGCCACCATGCCGTAACAATGCCTGCCACACATCCTATGGCAGTCCATATTTCGGTAAGCCCCATGGCATAGGCTGCACCCGGCAGCCCAAGCAGCGCCCACGACGATTCACCGGTTGCTCGTTCCGACAAGGCGGCCACCCAGCCTGGCAGCGACCTGCCGGCAATGGCATAATCGTCGCCGGTTTTAACATTTCTCCCTTGAAATATACCCCACATCATCAACAGTGAGATATAAATTAACATGACCACAAGAATTGTTGTTTGACTTTCCATAACAAGCAGTGTTAATATGACACACAAATATAACTATTAAAACGTAAATGTTTACTTTTGCACCTGTAATCATAAACTTATACAATCATGGCAAAACCTGCAATAACCAAAGATATTTTAATTGAGGAGTTGGTTGATAATTACCCCTTTTCAGTACGTTACCTGATGGAAAAAGGTATTCGTTGTATCATGTGTGGCGAACCCATCTGGGGCACGCTGGAGGAGGCTGCCAAAGAGAAGGATTTCGATGACCAATCCATTGAGGGCTTTGTTGCCGAAATGAATAAGCTTGCAGAAAATGGAGATGATGATACGCCCGAAAAAAAGATTGATGTGGAGGAGATGTAACGGCAAAGATTGAAGATTATAAGCTTCAATTTTCTGCATTAAGCTTTTTTCTCTCTGTCGAAATCAAACATATTTTTAGAGGTTAATGTAAATTCCGGTGTGGCAGTACCGAATCTCACATTGCCCGTTTCCGATTCTAAATACATACCTGAACCGGTGTGCTGTTGTTATTTCCCTTAACATGCAAAATAAAAGCCGAATCGGCGGCACTTCCGTCTTTGTTGATGGCTGTTTGACTTGTGGCAAATACAGGAAACGATAAAATAAATGCAATTATCAGGCATTGTTTTATTTTATCCGTTTCTTCTGCTTTTAAGTTGTACAAAGTCCTGCAACTCTTTGCTAAAATTATATAACAGTTAAACATTTGTGTGGATGTATCTTTGTTTAAAATTAAAACATAAATAAAATGATTAATATAAAAACAGAGGCTCATAAGCGTTTTGCTGCTATAATCAATCGGTATCTTAAATATGCATTAATTGCTTTGCTGATGGCTTATGCAGGCAAATCCTTTGCTCAGGATGAGTACAGAACATCAGCCGGAACTCTGATAATTAAAGTGGAGCAGGATGGTAATCCGATTAAGGTGCGTTCAAAAAAGCTACTTATACTGCTTGACTACGAAACGGGAAAATTGGTAATGAAACAAAAGGCTTCTGACTTAACTTCAGACAACGACGGTATTCAGTACTGGTTAAATAACAATGGTGATAGTGAGATAACTTTTGAAGGAAAGCTGGGAATTGATTATATCAACACCAAAGGACATCCGCCATTGAATTTTCCTGTTGAAGGTTTGCTTTCTCCGGGTGAAAGCCGGATTATGGGAAATGGCCACTTGGTTCACAGAGTTGAAAAGAGTTCAGCTTCATGCTTGCTAAGTATGACCTTTCAGTTAAAACTTGACGATGTATTTCCCGGCCTTAAGTTACAAAATGTAAATAACGACATTTATGTTCAGGTAGTGCAATCGCTACTTGCAAGAGTTAACGAAAGGTAATATTCGGTTGGTATTCCAAAGGTTGAGCTTTGAGTGTTCAAATTAAAAATCGTGATGCAAAAAGTAAATTTATAAACTATTAAAAAATAATTATTATGAAATTGATAAAGGCCTACATCCGCCACAGAAAAGTGGAAGATGTTTTTAAAACATTAAAGAACAACGGGTTTTGCTGCATGACCATGGTTGAGTGCGAAGGAACCGGCCAGTATTCTGACCATGAACAAGAACATGTTAGCAATAAATACCCTTTTGCCGATGCTTACAGGGTAATTAAACTTGAGATTCTTGTTGCCAAAGAGGTAGTTAATAAGGTAGTAGGGCTTATAAGAGAGTCAGGCAGAACAGGCTATAGCGGTGACGGAATGATAATTGTTTCACCGGTTGAAAAAGTATTTAAAATACGAACTGATGACGAAGGTGTAAAACACATCTAATATAGATCTACCAAAAAAAACTACTACCAGAGAGTTAGTGTTTAAATACTAAAAGCAAACTATTAAAATCTATCCTTTACCTATCACTTATGCTTAATGCATCAGACAGGACTGCTGTGCTTGAAAAGAACTAAATGTATACTAATAATCAAAAGGTTATGCAATTATTTCCCGAAATTATATAACAGCTGAGGACTTATCTGCACCTATCTTTGTAAGCGTAAATAACCATTAAAAACAAATGTTATGTTAATCAAATTGTTTCTGTTAAGCTTTATTATCGTTGCTGTTGCCTCTATGGGTTTAAGCTTTGCGATGCTTTGGAACACTCATAAAGACGTAGCTGACGAGATTGAACCCCGCCAAACCAATAGTTCCGCGTGCGGCACTTGTGGTATCAAAGACCTTGGGACATGTTCGCAAGGCAGCTAAATTGATTGATAAGTCTTTAAGTTAAAACACATAAAAAATAAGTTATGATGAATTTTGGAAATATGTCAGGTTGGGGAATGGGATTCTGGTGGATAGGTGGCGCAATAATGATGGCGTTTCTTATTTGGTTCCTCTATAGTTTAATAAACAATGCTGACTCAAATAACCGGTTTCGTTCCGATTCTGCCCGTGAAATCTTGTCAAAGAGATATGCCAGGGGTGAAATCAGCAAAGAAGAATACAATCGTATTTTAAGTGAACTGCAATAATTAAAACAATTGGAATAATGGAAAATAAAAAACAAATGTATTTCTGTCCCATGTATTGTGAAGGGGATAAAATGTATTCGCAGCCGGGCAGTTGTCCTGAATGCGGAATGCATCTTGAACCGGTGCAGCATAGTACAGAGAGAAATAATAAAGTTCACTCAAAAGAAAAACACAGTCACCGGCATCAGCAGGTTAATATTACAGGTGTGGCGTCAAAACAGTCTTCCGATACCGGCACCTATTATTGTCCCATGCGTTGTGAAGGCGATAAAACCTATGCTCACTCCGGCGACTGTCCCGTTTGTGGTATGCACCTAATCAAAGAGGCTGTACCCGTGGCAAGCAGTGCGGCAGTTTATTCATGCCCCATGCATCCCGAGGTAAAAAGCGATACACCCGGCTCGTGTCCTATTTGTGGTATGGATCTGGTTGCTGAAAAAGGGGTGACACAAAGTGAAGAGGAAAAGGCCTATCTGAACATGGCAAAACGTTTTTGGATTGCTTTGGCGCTTTCTGTGCCGGTATTTCTTATTTCCATGTCAGATTACCTTCCTTTTATTAACCTTTCCTCTATTGCCCCTGAGGGCGTGTGGCGATGGATACAGTTTATATTAACCGTACCGGTAATATTTTACTCCAGTTGGGATTTCTTTGTCCGGGGGTGGAATTCAGTACGGCGATGGTCGCCCAACATGTGGACACTTATTTCGTTGGGTGTTGGCGCTGCCTTTTTGTTTAGTGTTACGGCACTGTTTTTCCCATCAATTTTTCCTGCTCAGTTTAAAGATGATCAGGGATACGTACATCTATACTTTGAAGCGGCAGCTGTTATTTTAACACTGGTATTGCTTGGACAGGTTCTGGAACTCCGGGCACACAGTAAAACCAATACCGCAATAAAGGCATTGTTAAACCTGGTTCCTCCGGTCGCTCGTGTTATTCGCAATGGGCAGGAAGTTGAAATTCCTGTGGAAGAAGTTGTAGCCGGAGATTTGCTTCAAATACGACCCGGTGAAAAAATACCTGTTGACGGAGTACTTTACGAAGGTAGTGCCGTGGTGGATGAAGGCATGATTACCGGCGAACCTATCCCCACGGAAAAGGGTGAAGGAGAAAAATTGATAGGTGGTACGGTAAATGGGCGCACAGCCTTTAAAATGAAAGCCGAAAAGGTGGGGTCGGATACACTGTTGGCTCAAATTATTGATATGGTAAACAAAGCCAGCCGGTCGCGTGCACCCATACAGGCGCTTGCTGATACTGTGGCTAAATATTTTGTGCAAATTGTTGTTTCTATTTCAATACTCACATTTGTAATCTGGTATTTTACCGGTCCTGAACCTGCACTTGTTTATGCATTTGTAAATGCCATTGCCGTGCTGGTAATCGCTTGTCCGTGTGCTTTGGGGCTTGCCACTCCCATGTCAATTATGGTAGGTACCGGAAGAGCTGCACAATCGGGCGTACTTGTTAAAGATGCCAGAGCCATTGAGGAAATGAGTAAAATTGATACAGTGGTAGTTGATAAAACAGGTACCCTTACCGTTGGAAAGCCGGGACTGAAAGATTACCGTTCGTTTACTGAAAGTATTAAAGATGATGAGATACTGCAAATGGCCGCTTCGCTTGATAAAAATAGTGAACATCCTGTGGCCGAAGCCATTGTTAAGGGTGCGCTGGAGAAAAATATTTTGTTAACTGAGGTGGATAACTTTGAATCGGTTACCGGAATGGGCGTTCAGGCATTGCTAAACGGACATAAAGTCGGGCTTGGTAATTTAAGGCTTGTGGAAGCTTTTGGCGCTGAAGTAGTTGATAAAGACAAAAAACTTGCTGTTGAATGGCAACAAACCGGACAAACTGTAATGTATTTGGTAGTCGCCAAAAATGTTGTGGGTATTGTGGGAGTGGCCGATAAAATTAAACAATCGTCAACAGATGCTATTCAGGCATTGCATAAAGCCGGATTAAAGGTAATAATGCTTACAGGTGATAACGAATTTACCGCCAAGGCCATTGCTGCCGAAACAGGTATCGACGCTTTTCAGGCTGATTGCTTACCTCAGGATAAATACAATAAAATTGAAGAGTTGCAAAAGCAAGGACATGTTGTGGCCATGGCAGGTGACGGCATAAACGATGCGCCGGCTCTGGCGTTAGCCAACATAGGCATAGCCATGGGTACGGGAACCGATATTGCCATGGAGAGTGCCGAAATTACACTTGTCAAAGGAGATCTTAATGGTATTGTCAGGGCGTATGGCTTAAGCAAAACTGTTATGAGAAATATTAAACAGAACCTGTTCTTTGCATTTGTTTACAACTCTATTGGCGTTCCGGTTGCTGCCGGTTTGCTTTATCCTTTTTTCGGTATTCTGCTAAGCCCTATTATTGCTGCTGCAGCCATGAGCTTTAGTTCCGTTTCGGTAATTGCCAACGCTTTACGACTTAGAAATAAATAATTCATTAAAAATAAATAACATGGAAACATTACATCCAATCACCGTGCATTTTCCCATTGCGCTGGTACTTACGGCAACACTGATAGGAATATTGGCGGTTGTTGTCAAATCAAAACGAAGAGATCTCGTAGTTGTGCTCTATTGGCTAATGCTAATAGGTTCGATATCCATTCTTGCTGCGCTTTTCTCAGGGTTATACGAAGCAGGAAAAGTAGTGCATAACAATGCCATTCACGAAATAATGGAAACACATGAAATACTGGGTTACATCATCTCTGCATCATTTATTTTGTTGTCCATTTGGGTTTTGATAAGAAATAAAAAATTACAGGTTAGAGAACTTTATATAGTTACTGTTTTACTAATGGTTACATCCATATTTCTTGTCTATTCAGCCTATTTGGGTGGAAAGATGGTATATGAGGAAGGTGCCGGTGTTGCACCAATGGAGAAGATAATTGAACAGATGCATGGTAGTGGCGGACATAGTCATGGCGGGGAAATGATGCAGGAAAATCACGGAGAAACAGAACGTTCACATGATGCAGACGGGCATAGCCATTAAGCATCAATAATAATTAATAATAATATTTTATCATGAAAAAAACAAATTTAAAAGTACTGCCGGCAATATTATTTATTGCAATAATGATTGTAGGAATAGGCGGGCTAAATGCACAAAACAGCTGGATCGCACCAAAAGATGCTGATACTTTGGTGAACCCGTTAAGCGGCAAGGAGGTTGTTAAAGCAGGTAAAAAACTGTTTAAAAATCAATGTGTTGTATGTCATGGTGCATTGGGTAAAGGCGACGGAGTGGCCGGAATGGGCTTAACACCGAAACCATCAAATTTAACTTCTGAAAAGGTACAGTCACAAACTGATGGTGCCTTGTTTTGGAAAATAACCAACGGAAATCCTCCCATGGCTTCTTATAAAGATATTCTTTCCGAAGAACAGCGCTGGCAATTGGTATCATACATCAGAACGTTAAAAAAGAAATAAAAAACCCATCATTATGAAAAAGATTTTAATACTATTAGTCCTTTTTCCTTTTGCTTTAATGCATGTTAACGCCCAGGACTTTAAACCCAGTAATACCCAATTTATGGTTAGAGGCTACGGCCATACCGGATTGAACTTTTACAATGTTGACGGTGATAAAACATCAACATTTGTAGGGGCAGCTTTTTCTCCGATATTTTTGTTCAAATACAATAACAAATTTATTTTTGAGTCGGAGCTTGAATTTGAGCTGGAAGGTAATAAGCTGAATATTGGTCTGGAATATGCCGATATGATGTATGTAATTAACAATTATATCACCGTAAGGGCAGGAAAGTTTTTGTTGCCTTTTGGAACTTTTATGGAGCGGCTGCACCCTTCATGGATTAACAGGTTTTCAAATAAACCGCTGGGATTTGGCCACGATGGTATTGCCCCTTCTTCAGACATAGGCCTGGAAGTCAGAGGAGCCTTTCCGGTGGGTGTTAGCACGCTTAACTATGCAGTTTATGTTACAAACGGCCCACGTTTAAAAACCGGAGATGACGAGCCTGACGAAGCCGGAATGCTGCTGTTTGTTAATTACGAAGATAATAATTTAAACAAAGCTGTTGGGGGTAGAATAGGTCTTTTACCCTTTTCAAACTCCTCCTTCGAGGTTGGCTTTTCTGTTTACTATGCCGGCAATGTTGGCGATACCGGATCGGAATTTGATGGGGTTAATGCTTTGCTTTGGGCAGGCGACCTCTCTTTTGTAAAACAAATTACACCAATTCGTGGGATTATTGATATTAAAGGACAGTATAATCATTCACAAATTGGTGATGCCGTTTACAACGACCCTGGTGATGCTGCACGAGCAACATACACATTTAATAATCAGAGTAGTGCCTATTATGCGCAGTTGGGCTATCGTCCTTCCATGTCGGGAAACAAGATTCTAAAAAATATTGAACTGGTTACCCGGTACTCCACACTTCAAACCCCGGACGGGTCACTTTGGGAAGGAAATGAATCGGAAATGTCTTTTGGAATTAATTATTGGCTCTCATGGCGCTCAGTTATAAAGGCCAATTATCACCTTAAAACAAAAGCGGTTGCAGGTGCTGACAATGTAGATACTCAGGCCTTTTATCTCCACTGGGCCATAGGGTTGTAAGCCGGACATTCATTTATGGACAATTCCGGCAAGTAATTGAATCTGTTTAAAGTTAACCTGATGATATTTTACTAACAGTAAAAATAAAAGGCTTTAAACAACTTCTTGTAGAAACAAAATTCGATATTTAATCAGAACAATAAAAAATAAAGAAATGAAAAAGTTAATTTTAATCCTCGCCATTGCAATCTCTGTTCCGGGTATTGCCATTTTTTTAAGCGGTTGTGAAGCACAGCGATCTTTGGCAATGCAAAAATCGGGTGCTCAACTTTGGGCAGAAAACTGTGTAAGATGCCACAACATCCCCTCGCCATCAGCTTATAACGATGTGGATTGGGAAACAATAGGTCTTCATATGCGTATCAGGGCAAATCTTACCGCCGAGCAACAACAAAAAATTGTGGACTTCTTAAAATCAGCAAATTAGAACGGTAATATTGTGTTTTAATCAGTTAAATATAGTATTTTGAGGATAGTATTGCTATCTACCATTACTTGTACCGTGTGCGGTAATCAAAAAGAAGAAAAGATGCCTGTCAGTTTTTTTATGAGTGCGAAAACTGCCATAAAGTACTCAAAGCCAGGTCCGGTGACTGCTGTGTATATTGTTCGTACGATAACGTGCTTTGCTCGTCGGTATAAAAAGAAAAGAGCTGTTGCGGATATAAAGATTATGTAAAAGTTTGTTTTTAATATTGTTATCCGAAAATTTATTGCTACTTTTAAAGTCTGTTTTTATTAATAGCTATAAATTTTACGATTATGAAAAGAGGAATCCTTATTTTGTCATTGCTTATTTTTCTTTCAAACGCATCTTTTTCGCAATGGGAGATGCAAATGCCTAAACCGACAGCGTCAGATTTTATTGATGTAGCTGTACTTTCGCCTGATGTGGCCATCGTTGTTGGCCGGGATCGAATATTCCGAACCATTGACGCCGGCGAAACTTATTTGCCTGTTGAATTAAACCATTCAGAACCTTTTTCTTCAGTTTATTCCACGGATAACCCTGATGTTGTTTGGCTGTCGAGCGGTAGAGGACAGGTTTTCAGAAGCACAGATATGGGAAACAGTTGGTATGAAGTTAAAAATGCCGATGATGTAGCGTTTAGTACATTTTATGCACTGAACGAAATAAAATCATGGGTTGCTGAATCCAACGGGCTATTGCTGGCGACTTCTGATGCCGGTAATAATTGGGATACCGTTACCTCGGGATTGGGTTTCGGGTTAGCGAATCTCCATTTTGTAAACGACACCTTAGGATTTGCTACTCCTTATTTTGAAGATAAGGGAAGTGATGATTATAGCGATTTTCTGCTTCGGACAGTAGATGGAGGTAGCCATTGGGATACCGTTGCTGTTATTAGTGATAGTAAGATATTGCTTGTTGAATCGTATGGCCAAACTACTGTTTGGTATGTCGATAAAGAGCATTTACACACTTCGTACGATGCAGGAAATACATGGAGCGAAACCGCTTTGCCGGTGCAAAAAGCAGAATATAGCATGTCTCTGGCTGCAACTTCTCCTACCAGTTTCGATTTGTTGCTACACTATACTTTTGATTGGAGTACGGTTTCTGCTCTTTACTCAACCCAGAATGGCGGAGCAAACTGGGAAGAAGAATATTCCTCCTATATTACCGGAATGTGGCCACCTTCGTTCGATCCTGTCTTTCTAAAAGCTTTAGATGCTAAATCCGGCACTTCCTATATGGTGGGGTCGTATAGCCATATTTTTATTAAAAAAGATGATGGTGAATGGGTTAAGATGTCAAAAAATATTTTAGGTAATGTATGGGATATGACGTTTGTTGATAATAACAACGGCTTTGGCGTGGGGTATGGCCCTTTTCTGTTAACAACCCATGATGCAGGTAAAACCTGGGAATCAGATAAGGTTTTTCCCGATTCGGTAAGAAACAATTATAAAGTGTGGTTTTCAGATCTAACTACAGGTTATGTGATGGATTTTGAAAAAGGACTTTATAAAACAGTTGACGGGGGTAATACCTGGCGAAATGTATTATCGGAAGGTGATAGTTATTATTCCGACCTTTTCTTTATTAACAATACAACAGGTTGGGTGCTTCAATCTGATGGCAGTATTTATAAAACGAATGATGCCGGTGAAACGTGGAGTAAGATTATTACGCTTGAGCCTGCAAATCGTGAATGGTTGACGCTGTTGTTTGAAGATGAAAATACAGGTTTTGCAACTTTTAACTGCAATAATATAACTCAGGAAAGTGGAGGTATTGTTAAAATAATTGATGGCAGTATTGTTAGCAGATCGGATATTGAAAACCATACAACGGTTAATAAAATGGTTCGTTCGGGTGATGGAACCCTTTGGGCAGCCTGTAGCAGGGGGATTATTTATAAATCGGTTGACGATGGTGAATCATGGCAGGCCATCGATCAAATACTTGGTAACAGCGGCCATCCGGTTTTAGATATTTTCTTTACCACACCTTTAAAAGGTTATGCGTTGTGCGACCTGTACGGATTGTACATAACGGAAGATGGTGGTGAACACTGGAGTTTGGACAGTTTATGCCCTTTAAATAATTTTATGGATTTAAGCGGATTGGCATTTAACGGAAGTGATCTTTTTGTTTATGCTGAAAAAGCCATTGCAAAAAATTCAGGAATTGTAGGAGTAGATGAATTACAGGTTACTGATCCTGAAGCGTTAACGGTATGGCCTAATCCGGCAAACAACAAGATAACAATCGGTTCGTCAGTTGAAATAGCAAAAATTTCGGTTTTTGATGTTCAGGGCAGAGTGGTTCTTATTGAAAACCCTCAGGCAATGCAATGCATTCTTAATGTTGGAAACCTGCCGTCAGGAGTCTATTTTCTTAAAGCGGCTACGGCGAATGGAACGATAAACAGTAAGTTTATAAAGAATTAGTTTTGTAATTTTTTGGCAAATGGTCTAACACCCTCACGCAATTCATCGTTCTTTCCTTAGAAAACGATAATAATTTGACAAGTCCTACCTTACAATCAGCTTTTGCATGCTTGTGTTATGGTTGGTTTGAACCTTTACAAGGTAAATACCCGGTGAATAAGATTGTGTGTTAAATGAATACATAGCTTCATTGTTGGCGGATGAAGAAATTTCTTTACCAAGAAAATCATAAACCGCAACATGTTGTATTACACTTTCCGATTGAATGGTAACAATACCCTGTGCCGGGTTTGGAAACATGATGAAGCCATTTTCTTTTTCTGAATATCCGGGTGTAATTCCAAGCGGTGCTTCGTAGTTGATAAAAAGTGAAATGTTATCAACATGCCAGGCCGAAATATCATTGCTGTTGGCTCCCAAAGCATCAAAACGAATTTGAAAAAATTCTCCCAGTGTAAAATTGGTAACGGTAAGGGTATCGCTTATCCAGTCAAAACTGTTGTTGTTGCTGTATGTTTTGAGGGTCTGCCAGTTATCGTTGTAAAAAATTTGAACTTTCATCTGCTCGTTGCCGGTTGGGTTGACGTTGTTAAGCTTTAAATCGTAAGCAAGATAAACAACGCCTGTTGAATTGGTGTCCATATTAAACCAACCGCTTGTTAACGGTATTTCGTAATTTATAATCTGATTCTCGGGGCCAAATTTTGCGGATGGAGCATTGTGGCCGCTGTTTGCATCAATGACCCATTCACCATTGCTAATCCATTGCTGAAAATCAAACGACGATGACGACCAATCTTCAACAAAGGGTAAAGCAAACCCGTAAGCCACCTCTACATTTTGACAACTTAACATGGAGGCGCCCACCTGTCCGGCAAAACCATAAGGTGATAAATCCCACAATGCCTCAGCGCAATAATTATAATTTCCGGGTGTGGGATTGTCCCAAAAAGAGGTTGAACCCGTAGGGTCGTAAGGAGTGTTTCCAACAAGCATTCCATCCCGATAAACGTTTATCGAAAGCAAGCCAAGGTCAAAAGAGGTTGTTGTGTCGCAGGGTGCGATGGGTGCAAAATTGAAAGTAACGTCCTGTGAACCATAAGTGGTTGAAGCAAATGGCACGGCAATGGGGCGAAGGTAAGTGGATGTCCATGAATAGGATACAGCATCTGATAAGTCGTTACCGTACACGGCTTTTATCGATGCCGTGTAGCTTTCGTTGTATTGCAGGCAGCTAAATTGATAACTGAATACATCGGGAGCAACTGTTGCAACCACAGCGTTTCCCAGCAACAATTGATAACCGGTAGGATTACCGTTTGCAGGGGCATCCCAGGTGGCTACGGATGATGTGGTGTTAATGGTAAAATTTTGAGGAGGGTTGAATTCATTGGCATAAGAAATCATAACAATACCAACAAACAGGATGGTGAATAAAGCTTTTTTCATGGCAGAAAGGTTTAAAGGATTTGAAATGAAGCGTTAAAAGTAACACAATAAAATAATATTTCCAAAAATAAATTGGGTTATAAGAAAAAAAGTAGTATTATTGTGCTATCAAAATAATATCACTTATAAACCATACTATTATGAAAAAAGAAAAAGAATTTAAACCGTTTTCGGGATACCCCGTAGTGGTTGTTGTGTTGGCGATGATTTTATCGCCGTTGTTGGCCATTTACAATGAAAGTTATATTTGGCTGCTAATCCTTACAGGAATAGGCATCTTTCTGGCTCTTGGATTTTTGGTTGTAAATCCAAACGAGTCGTCGGTGATGACACTCTTTGGCGCCTACAAAGGAACCGTTCGCGAAAACGGTTTTTGGTGGGTAAATCCCTTTTTTGTGAAAAAGAAACTTTCGCTCAGAGCACGGAACTTAGACAGCGAGCCTATCAAGGTGAACGACAAACTTGGGAATCCTATAATGATTGGTGTAGTGTTGGTTTGGCGGGTTAAAGAGACCTTTAAGGCGGCTTTTGAGGTGGACGATTACGCTCATTTTGTGGAGATTCAAAGTGAAGCAGCCGTCAGGAAACTTGCAGGTCATTTTCCTTATGATAATTTTGAGGACGAAGCTGCCGAGATTACCTTGCGGGGTGGGGGAGAAGAGGTTAATCACATTCTGGAAGAAGAGATTGCCGAACGGTTATTCATTGCCGGTATTGAAGTGATTGAAGCTCGCATAAACTACATTGCCTATGCGCAGGAAATTGCCGGAGCTATGCTGAAACGTCAGCAGGCAACCGCTATTATTGCGGCTCGTACCCGTATTGTGGAAGGAGCTGTCGGTATGGTGGAGATGGCGCTGGCCGAACTGTCGAAAAAGGGCATCATTGAGCTTGACGAAGAGCGCAAAGCTGCCATGGTAAGCAATCTGATGGTTGTGCTTACCAGCGACAAAGATGTGTCGCCGGTGGTGAATACGGGAAGTTTATATTAGTGCTTGCCGCTCTTTCGGGTTTGTAATCACTTCTGCCGCTCTTTCGGATTTGTAATCCGAAAGATATGTAATGTACACTTTTGCTGCTCTTTCGGATTTGTAATCCGAAAGATATGTAATGTACTAATAACATGTGTAATACATTGTTCGGATTGAAAATCCGAACGAGCTTATGAAATTAAACAAGTTCATACTAAAGCACAAGAGAAAAAAACAGGTTATATGAAAAGTGCCCATCCATATTTTAAAGAAGAACAGCGCTTTAGCCAGTGGTGGCTTAAGCTGGTAATGTATCTATCGGTACTGGTGGCCTTGGGGCCATTATATTACGGAACCATTGTGCAGCTTAGTACAGGTTTACCGTGGGGTGATAAGCCTGCTTCCAATACATCATTGTTACTGATTGATTTATTCGTTACACTTTTAATGGCCGGTTCGTTGTGGCTGGTATTTGGTACTAAAATGATTACAGTGATAAAAAGTGACGGCATTCATGTCAGGTTTAAACCCTTTTTACGCAAAGAAAAGTTAATTACGCCTAACCTGATTGAACGTTTTGAAGTGATGAAATACAGTCCTGTTACCGATTATGGAGGGTGGGGTGTAAAAACAGGAAGAAAAGGAAAGGTACTTAATGTAAGTGGCAACATCGGGCTGCTGCTTATTTTTAAAAATGGTAAAAAGCTGATGATAGGAACCCAACGTCCGGATGCCATAAAACGTGCCATGAACAAAATGATGAAGCGATATGAGTGAACCTAAAAAGAAAAAAGCATTTGTCCTTAGGGTGAACCCCCAAATAATGGAAGCCGTTGAGAAGTGGGCACAAGATGAATTTCGTAGTGTGAACGGACAAATAGAATGGATACTCAACGAAGCCCTGAAAAAAAGCGGTAGAAAGAAAAAATAGTTGAATGTATGGCTTATTTGTTTATTTTTTGCTTTTTTCAATTAGTTATCGCTGAATAGCAAAAAAACTATTTTTAAGCACCGGTTATGTACCTTAACACCCACTCATATTTCAGCCTTCGGTACGGAACATTTTCGATTGAAAGGTTAGTTAATCAGGCCAAAAGGTATGGTGTAAAGGCACTTGCATTAACCGACATCAACAACGTGAGCGCCATCCCCGATTTTGTTAAAGCCTGTAACAA
>WGDP01000144.1 GCA_015493215.1 Bacteroidales bacterium
GAGCATTCGTGGCTAATCTCCCTTACGGTGCGTAGCCAAACTGTTGGCAGTAATTTAAGAAATGAAATACCCTATATTCATATTAGCAACCTTATTAAGCATTAATTTGTTCTCACAAAACAACTTATTAACTTCTAATTTAGACTTTGATTTTAACCAATCCATCATCCAAGATTCTGAAAGCAAAATTCATATTAGATTTATAAAAGACTGTCAAATTGTGGACTTGCAAAGCAATAATGGAAGAGACTTTACGGGCACTTTGATAAATAAAATAATTGAGTTGAAAAAAATTAAAACTGACTACGGAAAAGATTTTGGCCATGATAAATATATTTATGAAAAAATAGAACTTAATGATAAATCAGTTAGTAAAATTGGATTGCAGTTACTAGCAGAAAAAATTTTTGAAATTCCAACGGATACTTTAATAAAAGGCTGGAATTTTAATTGGGTTGATTGTGGAAGTATTTACTTCAATTTTAAAATTAACAATTCCTTTACTTCAACTGAATATACATGTCCATGGAGTCAGAATGACTCAGTTATTTATGTGAAAAAAGTAAAAAACTCGTATGATAGTATCATGGCCATTCTTGACTTAAAAAGTAAGTTCTCTGATTTTAAAAATAAGCTTGAAAAAGGAAAATATTACTCCAATGGTTTTTGGACAATGTACATAATGACAGACAAACAATCAAAAAAATGGGAAGATAGTAAACCACAAAGAGATTATCTTTATTCGATAAAAGACACAATAACCAACTTTCTTAAAATTAGACTAAACGAAATAATTAAAAAACCTGAAAACCTGGATTGTTTTGACGAGTATTATTTGACTTTTACGAAAAATGGAGAACTTAAAAAAGTTTCAATAATTAAAACAGACCTTGGTCGAGAATCGAAGAAAGAATTTAAAAAATGTAAACGAATCATTCAAACGGCATTTGAGAAAATAAAAATTGATTTCGTTGATCCAAAATATGAATTTACAAGAAAAATAGGATTTTGTAATGATAAAATTAATGTTAATGATTCGACACGATATTAAAAAAAACTACTGCCAACAATGGCTTATACTGCATACCGCAATTAATTGTAAATATGAACATTGTGTTTCTTAATTTACTACATTTGTAAGTTGAAAGGTTGGTAGTAATAAATGCGGTACGCAGCATAGCCTCACCGTTGGCAATTATGTAAAAAAAAGTCAACCTATTTCAGAATAAAACACATTCACATAAATATAAATTTAATGCCATGAAATTAAACACATTTATTCTCAGAGTTTCCATTATCCTTGCAGTATTAACAGCATCTGCACACTTGGTTAACGCACAATCGGACACATTGTATCCGGCAGGCACCATCACACCTTTTAATGTCCCCGACAATACAATCGTTACGGCTCAGCTGCAACACGGGTTACCTGTTGGCGATATCAACGGAGATGGCACAACCGATTTTGTTTTCAGTAACTTATTATACGATAGTACACAATCCATCGGCAAATCCATTGTTATAACCGATATCAACCATCCCGAAAACGGAACGGTTTTAAACTCCTGGCAGGCAAATATTGAAGGAATAGGCGATTTTAACGGTGACGGATACGACGATTTGCTTGACCTATATAACTGGTATGTACTCTTTGGCAATGCCTCCGGAGAAAACTTCGACACCCTCTGGTTAAATGGCCAAAACAGCAACAATATGCTGCTTTATCATGCCGATATTGATGGTGACGGAAAGTCTGAAATTGTTTATGTTAACAGCTCGGTTTATGTTTTGTCGTACGGCAATCCTAATCCCGTTTTTGTTAATATTCATAATGGAATTTTCTTTATGGGAAAAGTATCGCTGTTCGATATTTATGATTACGACAACGATGGTGTAAATGAACTATTCATAGCCTTTTATGATTTTTCCGAGAACAGATATGATTATGGATGGTACACCTACGACACGGCTTCCAACCAATATGAATGCGAACTTTACAGGTACCGGTACGTTAAGCATGAGCCTTCGGTTTATTTTACTTCTTTCATGTCGGATGTAAATGGTGACGGCTTAAAAGATATGTGCCACGACTATTATGTTTCGGGAGAAGGTTTTAACCTTGAAGTCTATTTGGCCAACCCTGATACACCCTATCAATATTACTACGATACGGCAGTGGATATTCCCATGGGAGTAAACAATAGATTGTTATACTGTGCAGGCGATTTAAACGGTGATGGGGCAGATGATTGGTATTCAAAGGAGTCGGTTGATACGCTGGTAGTATTTTATGGCAATCAAAACGTGGTTAGCGAGGGATTTACAAAACAAACTTATCCTGCAGGCAACAATCAATTATACATGCCCAGTTCAAAGTTCCAGAACTACAGCACCACCGCACAGCCTCCCCTGTTTGACTATAACAACGATGGCAAAAACGATATCTTGTTGGACTATTGGACTTTCGACCAACACAATCGTTATCAAACGGTTGGTAATGCACTCATTACCGGTTCGGAAGCACTTGATTTTTCCAATCCGGCAGTAATCCATAAAAACCTTGGGAATATTGAACCCGGAGGAATGTTTGGTTCCAAAATACGAAATGCCGGCGATTTTAATCACGATGGGTATGATGATTGGGCTATAGCTTCCGCATATGGTCAAAAGCTTAACATTTACTACGGTGGCCCCGGCGAGTTGGATTTTACGCCTGACCTGACTATTTTGCTCCCTGAATATCCGCTGACACAACTTTACGATGTTGCTTTTGGCGATTTAAATGGTGACGGGTGGCAGGATATTGCCGTGTCAAGCAGCTCATCATCGAATGTTAACATGGCCGGTGAATCGTTAAGCACAAAAGGCAATGTTTATCTTTATTTCGGAAAAGCCAATATGGCCGATACTTTATATGCAGCAGATGCAGATAAGGATTTTACCAATGGTGAAAGCCGCAATACTTACTCTCTTGGAAGGGCACTCAATATTGTGGGCGACTACAACGCTGACGGATACAACGATTTGGTGGTAAAAAGCCAGGAACCCCGCAAGGCATTGGTATTTTTTGGCGGAGTGCAAATGTCGGACGAAGCAGATATGCTAATAACCGTTTACACCACCGGTTTTAGCACCACTTTTGCCATGCCTGTTACTGCCTGCGGCGATATTAACGACGATGGCTTTGATGACTTTACATTGGGTGATGCGCCGCACTCGGCAGGGCGCTCGCTGGTTTACTATGGAGGAACAGATGCCGACAACCAATTTGACCTTGCCATTGACAACCCCAATCCTGATGGAAGAGGGTTTGGTGACATGGCTGTTGACAATCAGGGTGATTTTAACGATGATGGCAACCCCGACCTTGCAATATGGAATTATGATACCAATGCATTTCAAATCTTTTTTGGAGGAGCCAACTTTGATAGCCAACCCGATTTAATGCTTTCCGACACATCACAAATCTCTTATATTACGGCCGTGGAATATGTACCTGATTTTTCAACTAAAGGCCGGGCTGATTTGTTGGTTTCCAATGGTTATACACAAAATAACCTGGTACTATTTTACGGAACAGACACGGACAAAACAAAATCAGATGTGATTTTTTACAACGGACGAGGAAACGTATATGGACTTGCTTCGGGCGATTTTAACAAAGATGGCTATATTGATGTTTTAACAGGTAACACAGTCGCAATAACAGATAATAAAGTTATGGGGGGAGTGGTTCAGCATTATATTTCGCCCACACTTACAGGTGTAAAAAACCATAACACTGCCTTTAATACTTACCTGAATCTGTTTCCAAACCCGGCAAAAGATTATATTTCTGTGCAGATAAAAGGAAACAGCAATCAGCCGTTTACAGCTACTTTAATTGATAATAAGGGCATGATAGTGATGTCAAAAAAGATAGCAGGAAACTCATCACGCTTCTTTATAGGCGACCTTGCAAACGGGATATATTTAATCCGCGTAACCGGAAACGGAAACAGCTTAACAAAAAAGTTTGTAAAAACATATTAACTTTCCGGTTGTATATTTAAGGGTTAATTATTGTCGCCCAGTCAGGCATGGCTGTTAAATCGATATGAAATACCGACACGCCCCAGTACCAGGTCATCAGCGTAATAACGATGGCGCCAACAAGATTGAGTAACAGACCCGTTTTGGCCATTTGCATAATTGAAATTTTGTTGGAACCAAAAACAATGGCGTTGGGGGGCGTGGCCACGGGAAGCATAAAGGCCATGGAAGCACTAACCGTAGCCGGCAACATTAAAAGCAACGGATTAATATGAATGGAAACTGCCAGCGAGGCTATTACCGGCAAAATAATTTGGGTTGTAGCCGTATTTGAGGTAAGCTCGGTAAGAAAAGTCATCAACAAGGCAATGGAGAGTATCATAAAGATAGGATGAATAGAAGACAATCCCACCAGTTGTTCTCCAAACCATACGGAAAGTCCCGAATCTTTAAAACCCTGTGCCAAAGCAAATCCGCCGCCAAACAGTAAAACAATATTCCACGGTAATTGTTTGGAATATTCCCAGTTCATAATATATCGTGAGTTTCCGTCGCGGGTGGGAAAAATATAGAGTGGCAAGGCAAAAATCATGGCTACCGTACCATCGTTAAAATATTTAGGATGCGCAAACAACTGCGACCATCCCGGCA
>WGDP01000145.1 GCA_015493215.1 Bacteroidales bacterium
ACCCTGAGTCTGAGGTGATTGAGCGATTATTAATAATGGAACAATCAAACGCCGGGCTGAACCCCGGCGGAGAAATAACAATTGAATAATCATAATTCTACCTCCTCAATCATGTTTGAAAAATTGTAATAGGCGGCGCAGGCTCCCTCAGAGCTAACCATAGGTGCCCCAAGCGGATTTTGCGGGGTGCAACCTTTACCAAATTGCGGGCATTGATAGGGCTTTTTAATACCTTTCATTATGTCGCCGGCAATGCATTCGGCATTTTCGTTGGCTTTTTCCAAATCAATGGTAAATTTCCGGTTGGCATCGTATTGCCGGTATTCCTTTTTCAAATGCCAGCCGCTTTGTGGAATAGTTCCTATTCCGCGCCACATTTGGTCGCCGGTTTCAAAAACATTGTTGACAATTTTTTGAGCTTCCACATTCCCCTCTTTTCTTACCATACGGGTGTATTGGTTTTCCACTTCATGGCGGCCCTCTTCCAGTTGCTTAACAGCCGCCAAAATTCCCAACAGCAAATCCAACGGTTCAAAACCCGATACAACAATGGGGATTTTGTATTTTTCAGCCAAAGCGGGATACTCCCAATAACCCATGATGGAACATACATGGCCTGCGGCAAGAAAGGCATCAATCTTCGCTTCGGGGTCTTCCATTAAAGCACTAATGGCCGGTGGTACCAACACATGAGAGGTCAGGATAGAATAGTTGGTAAGCCCAAGCTTTTGAGCATGCAACACCGACAACGCATTGGCAGGCCCGGTGGTTTCGAAGCCAACGGCAAAAAACACCACCTCCCTGTCAGGGTTTTGTTTGGCAATGTTTACCGCTTCGAGTGGAGAATATAAGATGCGCACATCGGCGCCGGCTGCTTTCGCTTCCAAAAGACTTTTATCAGAACCGGGCACCCGTACCATATCACCAAAGCTACATAAAATCACCTCTTTTTCCATGGCGAGGTAAACAGCTTTGTCGATTAGATGCAACGGGGTAACACAAACGGGACAACCAGGTCCGTGCAACATGGTTATCTGTTTGGGTAACACCGTCAGGATGCCGTTTTTAACGAGGCTATGGGTTTGTCCGCCGCACACCTCCATAATTTTCCATGGCCGGGTAACGGTTTGTTCAATTTCCTGTAAAACCTTCTTGGCCAGCTCAGGATTTCGGAATTCGGTTAAATATTTCATATTGTGTATAATTCTGTATTCTTGTTTTGTCACGATTTTTGCCGGAAAAGACAAAAATCCCGCCAAAACAGATGATTCCTTTTTTTATCACGGGATCCCGATAGCTATCGGGATAGCTATCGGGACCCCGTGCTATAAATATTACGCCCCTCCGGGGCAATATATGTTACATTCCTCCGGGGCTTCTTTTTATTCCAAGCAAAACCCGGTGGTGGAGCAGATAATAATTTTTTATAAGCTACATAATTCATTTCAGATTACTATTTCGATAATTGGGTGTAATACATTAATTGCCCGAAGGGGATGCCTTCATCGTTGGGTGAAAACTCGTTTTGAAAAAAGAGTTTAAAATCATTGCTCATATTCAATTTGATAATATCAACCAAAAGCGCATTTTGAAATACACCTCCGCTAAAAGCCAGGTTGGTAAAATGTAACTTCCGGGCTGTTTTTATGATGTAATCGACTAAAGTGACATGAAATTTTACGGCAATGTATGCTTTATCGGTTTGACGGTTTACATCCTGAATAATTTTTTCCATGAGCCAGGTAAAAAGGTTGCCGGGAATGGTTTCGGAAAGATAGCTGTCGTTTAAAGTAACAGCATGATTGTAAAAGTATCCGGCAGCCTTGTTTTCCAGTTGCATGGAGGCTTCCGCCTCGAAGGAGTGTACATCGAAACCAAACAGCAAAGAGGAAACCGCATCAAACAACCTGCCCATGCTCGAACTTTTCAAGTTACCGGAGTTTTGAAGCAGCCGGTTGTAAATTTTCCATTCCGTTTCGCTGAATTTTGGTTTGACAAGCGGTTCCATGCCATCCGTATTCCGTGCAATGGATAGTAGCGAAATTCGTGGCTCACGAACCATTTTATCCGCCAATATAAAATCGAACTCTCCGGCATAATGTACTCTTGACATCTCTCCTCCATCGTAGGTGAAGAACTCGCCCCCCCATATATTTCCATCCTCACCAAGGCCGGTTCCGTCCCAAATTACACCGAGGATTTTTTGTTTCGAGCCAAGTAAATTGTTTTCGCCGAGTACGGAATAAAAATGCGCTTTGTGATGTTGTATTTGATATAACTGAGCATGATATTTTTCAGCCATCAATTGGCCGAACCGCGTTGAAAAGTAATCGGGGTGTTTGTCGGTAACAACCGCTTCTATTTCAGGAGCAAAGAGTTTTTCGAAATGGGCAAATGTATGTTCATAATTGAGTTGGGCATCGTAACTTTCGGTGTTTCCTAGGTATTGACTGATGTAAATGTTTTTCCGGCTCAACAATCCAAACACACTTTTAAGCATGGAGCCGGTTGCCAACACCGTTGTGGCAGGAAGTTTGAAATCAGGATTGATATAAACAGGTGCCTTGCCACGCGAACGGCGCAACGTTATTTTTTGTTGATACTTTTTGCTGAACTGAACCACTCCGTCATCCTGCGGGATAACAATATCGCGATTGTTTAATAAAATTACATCCGCAATTTTAGAAAGCTCCGAAACGGCTTTTTCATCCCGATAGATAATGGTGGAATTGGTTATGTTTCCGCTGGTGGCCACCACGGGTTTTTTAAATTTTGTAAGCAGCAACTCATACAGCGGCGTATAGGGCAGCATGATACCCAGCCGTGATAAACCATGGTTAATTTCAAACATCGAATCGGATGATAAAAATTCAGGGCTGTTTTTTGGCGAAAGCAACACAACGGGAGCATGAATACTTTTTAGTTCATCCTCCTCGGAAGTGCTTATAAAAACATCTTTTTTAATACTTTTTATGTCGGGATACATCAAAGCAAACGGCTTGGACGGCCGATGTTTTCGCTGCCGCAACAAAGCAACAGCGCCGGGGTTGGTGGCATCGCAGGTAAGCAGGTAACCTCCTATTCCTTTGACAGCAACAATTTTACCCTGTTTCCACTGTTCAACAACATGGTTGAGGTTGGTGAAGTTTTGCGTTGTTTTTCCATTTTCAAAAAGCTGCATCTCCACCGCACAATCGGGACAGGAGTTGGTTTGCGAAAAATGACGCCGTTCCATGGGATTGTTGTACTCCTTGTTACAAGTGCTGCACATGGTAAATTTTGCCATGGTGGTGTTGGGCCTGTCGTAAGGCAGACGGGTAATAATGGAGTAGCGCGGCCCGCAATTGGTACAGGTTATAAAAGGGTATTGATACCGGCGATTGTCATTATTATGCAACTCATTGCGGCAATCGTTGCACAAAGCCACATCGGGGGTTAACAATAGCGTTGGTTTAACCTTGCTTTTGCTTTCAACAATTTGAAAGTTATGGTAAGCAGTAAATTTTGTTTCTTCGATGGATGAACCGGTGATTACGGCAAGTGCCGGCAGATTGTTTTTTAATTCACAAAAAAACGAACTGGCCACTTTTTCATCGGCGTTAACGTGAATATGTACGCCATCGTTGGTGTTGTTAACCCAACCGTTTAATCCTAGTTTTTTGGCATAGCGGTAAACAAATGGCCGGAAACCTACGCCCTGCACAATTCCTTTAAAATGTATGTGATAAGTATTGGCCAATTGAGTGTGTATATATTAACTGTTTATTAATTAACAAAAATAGTCAATTTTATTACCTTACGATTAAAAATAGCTTAATTTTGCAGAAAGATTTAATGAATCATGCATGAGTTATCCATCGCAGTCGGGATTGTTGATTTGGCAGAAAAGGAGGCTGAAAAAGCCAATGCCAAACGGATAGTGTCCATCGAGTTGGAAGTGGGTAAATTGTCGGGGGTAGTGCTTGAAGCGTTGGAGTTTGCCTGGCCCGTGGCAGTGAAGGGAAGCATGCTTGAAAAGGCGGAAAAAGTGGTTGTTGAAATTCCCGGAAAGGCAAAATGTTCCAACTGCGGTGCTCTTTTTGATTTGGAAAACCTTTACGATGCCTGTCCAGAATGTAACGATTATATTAAGGAGGTGGTGCAGGGTAAGGAGTTAAGAATAAAATCGTTGGAGGTAGATTTTTGAGGGGAGGGTGTCCCCGGGCTGAACAGTGCCCCCCGGGCTATTCCGAAAGTTTTCGGAACCGGGGGAGAGGCAACTACATGACAATGCAGCAATATATCAATAAAACAATGCAACAATTGAGCCATCGAACAGTTATAGTCCCCGGGCTGAACCCCCCCGATAGCTATCGGGGGAGAAACAATAATCTGACAATGAGACAATGCAGCAATGAAACAATATAATGTAACAATAAAGCAATAAAACAATCAATACCATGTGTTTAGCAGTACCGGGAAAAATAATCAGCATCGATAACGAAATCGATGATATTTTCAGAATAGCAAGAGTATCCTTCGACGGGGTGGTAAAGGAGGTTAACCTGACCATGGTGCCCGAGGCCAAACTTGGCGACTATGTTTTGGTGCATGTGGG
>WGDP01000146.1 GCA_015493215.1 Bacteroidales bacterium
AACTGTGAGCAAAGTTACTCACCTCTTTTAAACACAATGGAGGTAACAGTAACATCATCGCCACCCATGTTAATGGTAAGGCCGTAAGGTTTATCATCGCTGATGGTAATTTGGGCATCGCCGGCTTTTCCGGTGAGTTGTTGCCAAATGGTAACCGCCTGATGGACACCGGTTCCGCCGGTGGGGTGGCCCCATCCGATAAGTCCGCCGGTGGTGTTAAAGGGGATTTCACCATTGCGAGCTGTTTTTTTGTCGGCAACATAATCGGCTCCTTCGCCTTTGGCAGCAAGGCCAAGAGCTTCAACAGCAAGAATACCTGCAATTGAAAAACAATCGTGGGTTTCAACCGTACCAACCTGGTCGATGGTGATACCGGCATTTTCCAAAGCCTGATGGGCTGCAAATTTAATGGTTTCCAGTTCGGTTAAGTCGGTCGGGTCGGAGGTAATATCTCTGACAGCGTGTCCGAATCCAACCACCTCAACAGCATCCTTTTTGGCTATGCCAATACGCTCAAGTCCCTCTTCGGAGCAGATGGTAATACCGGATGCGGCATCGGAAACTTTGGAGCAGTCGAGCACGGTAAGATGGTCAACAAAAAACTTTCCGTTGGGCTGCATTTTTAATGCGGTTGCATAAGGGTCGGGGTTGGTATTGTGATACTCTTGCGCCGTGGGATCCAAACGGGCATTTTCGATGGCGTTGGCATACCACCGCGCCATACCTTTACGGGTACGTTCGTAGCCGTATTTTTCGTAGTAAGCACCTGCACGGTCGCTAAACTGTCCCGGGAAAAAATAGGCATGGCCTTTTTTACGGTTTTTAAACCATCCTGCCAAAGCAAGAATATCAGCTCCATAAATGGCCTTAACCGTGTTTTGAACTTCAAAACCGAGTGACAAAACCACTTCCGAAGTTTCGGCCAGCACCTGGCGGATACCTGTTACCAGCGAAAGCCCTCCGGAAGCACAGGCACCCTCTACCCTGACGGCGGGTTTCATGCTAAGGCCTTTGTCAATCATGGGAACAAAACCGTCAAGATGACCCTGTTTGTTAAACCTTCCGGCCATAAAATTACCAATCACCGATTCGTCAACATTTTTTGCTCCGCCAATTTGTTGAAGTACACCCTGCCCTGCTTCTTTAATATAATGTTCGATGCCCGGACGGGGTTTGCGCGGGTTAAACTCCTTGCGGCCGGTTCCCAACGATATGGTGTTGTATCCGGCGGTCATATATACTTTTCTTCTTAACTTCTTCATATCTGTAATATTTTTTTATTCAAAATAGTTATTGATTGGCCCGTAAGCATGGAAAAATCCGGTGAGCATTACCGTATTTACATCATCGGTACTGTGAGCCACATTATCGGCTACCAACTTTTCGCCAATGGCTTTTGAACGAAGGCCGTAACGAATGGCAATGGCAGATCCCAATGTATCGGTGGCTTTCAGGTCGTTGTAAAATTTACTGAAGACTTCCTCTTTGTTTTTCATTTTCAAAGTAGCTTTCCAGGGCACTACCGATTGGGGAAGTGCTCCCAACATGGTATCGGCATCGGCTTTGAAAGTGTCAATGGGAATGTATTCTTTTTTATCAATATCCCAAACAGCCACGGGTTTACCTTTTTCGTATTTCAGGAATCCGTCCTTTTGAGCGCCACTTGAGTACTGGCCTCCTTTAACACCCTGCTCCATCATCTTGTCAAGCAAATCGCTGTGGAGGTTTTCGTCGTCAACAAACGGATTCATCACGTTAAGAATAAACTGCATCACATCAATACCCACATAGTCCATCAGTTGGAAAATGCCCATGGGGCGAATCAGGTATTCCTGTGTAACCTTGTTTATCATGTATATGGCCTGATAAAGCGGGATGTTGTTTTCTTTGGCCAGTTTTTCGGCTTCGCTGATGCCATGCAAGCCATCGCGCATAAAATGGCCGTTGCCGATAAAGCCGGCAAAGTCGTTGGAGGGGACAACAATTTTTTTCAGGTTTTTGGCATATTCATAAGCAAAGTCAACAACTTCCTGCCGGGTATTGTCGGTTTTAATAAGCTCCACAAGGCGTTGTACTGCCGGCGGATTGTAAAAGTGGAAACCGATTACCTTTCCATCTAAATCTGCTTCTTCATCAATCAAATGGATAGGCACCGAAGAAGTGTTGGTGAAAAACCACACATCTTTAGCGCTGTTTTGTTTGATTTGGGTAAAGAGTTTTACTTTCAGTGCTCTGTTTTCGTTTACGGCTTCAAAAACAATGTTTGAGCTGTAAGCTGCTTCGATGGCAGTAACCGGCCTGACAATTTTAAGCACATCCATGATGTATTCATCAATGATGTCAAAGTTTTCAATCAGGTCTTCCCTGTCAGCATACATTTGACGCAGCCAGACGGTTTTTTTCTCGGCCAGTTTACGTACCTGCACACGAAGGTAATCCATTAATCCCGTAAGTGCTTCATCGGAAACATCGATGGCGTAAAGCACATAAGTTTTGTCTTTGTTTTGCAGTCTCAGGTCGGCCATGTGCACGGCTGTAAGCAGCAAGATACCGCTTCCCATTTTGCCGGCAGCTCCCAGCACTGCAACATTTTCTAATCTTTCGTTGTATGTCATATTTCTGTTTTTATTTGGGTTAATATTTTTTTATTATTGAATTTGAATATCCATAACATTTATTAGGTCTTGTTAATCCCATTCAGGTTTTCTTTTCTCTAAAAATGCCGCCATACCCTCTTTGCCTTCGTTGCCTTCGCCAAACAGCGAGCCGAAGTTTTTGGCTTCCAGTTCCGAGCCTTTGTCGAAGTCCATACCCAGCCCCTGTCGTACAACCTGTTTTACCAGCTTAACGGCATTGGGACCTTTTGAGGCAATATTTTTGGCAATTTTCAGGGTCTCTTCCATAAGTGCTTCCGGTTCAAAAACCTTTTGCACCAATCCTATGCGCAGTGCATCGTCAGCACCAATCATATCGGCAGTCATTAACAGGTAAAGAGCATCACCCTGTCCCACCAGCCGTGGAAGCCTTTGCGTACCGGCGTATCCCGGGATAAGGCCCAAATTAACTTCGGGCTGTCCAAATTTGGCTTTGGTACTTGCCGTGCGAAAATCGCAAGCCATGGTAAGCTCAAGTCCGCCACCAAGGGCAAATCCGTTAATGGCAGCAATTACGGGTATGTCTAACTTTTCAAGACTTCGAAAGGTTGCCTGCCCCAACCGTGAAAAGGCGCTTCCCTCTTCTCCGTTTTTATTAACCATTTCGGCAATATCGGCACCGGCCACAAAGGCTTTTCCTTCGCCGGTAATAACCAATACTTTAATGGAACTATCGTTTTTAACGGATGCAATATAATCGTCCATTTCCTGAAAAAAACGGGTGTTCAAAGCATTTAATGCTTTGGGGCGGCTAATGGTAACAACAGCAATACCATCGGCAACTTCGGGTTTTAATATTTCATATTTCATAACTAACTTTTTTAAGGTTTCCAAAGTTAGAAAAAATACGTTATGGTAAAATTCACCTTTTCTAAATTCAATGCAAATGTTGCTTTTTTTAAGAATTTATAACGAAATCTAAATTGGAAGGGTGGAGGGGTGGGAAGAGTGGAAGAGGTTTTAGGTTTAGAGTGTTGGAAAAGCTTTAGTTTTTCGCTGTATAGCTTAAAAAGTTTTGGAAAAGCTTTGATATTCGGCTTTAGAGCTATTCCAAAACTAAAAATGTTACATTTGCAATGATGTAGTTTATAATTAAATACGTTAAACATGAAAAAAGCCCTTAAAACAGTCATCGTTATTTTACTGCTCTTTGTTTTGTATATTTTGACCTCATTGTCACCCGTTTTTTATTCAACACCTGCACCCATGAAAAACAACAATATTACCATTACCGGACACCGTGGAGCCGGCGCACTGGCTCCCGAAAACACTTTGGCAGCCATTAAAGAAGGGTTAAAATACAATGTTGACCGGATTGAAGTGGATGTACACCAGTCGAAGGATGGTAAAGTGGTTATCATGCACGATAAAACCATCGACAGAACCACCAACGGCAAAGGAAAAATAAAAGATTATACCTACGAGGAGCTTTTAAAATTTGATGCGGGCAGCTGGTTTTCCGATAAGTTTAAGGGCGAAAAAATCCCCCTGCTCGAAGAGGCCATAAAACTTATTAACGGAAAAGCAAAATTTGTTATCGAGCTAAAAGATGGCGATGATTATTACCCTCAAATTGTAGAGCATGTTATCGGCATCATTAAAAAGTATCATGCCACCGACTGGTGTATCATTCACTCGTTTAAAACCGATATTTTAGAACAGGTTCACCAACTGGAGCCTGACATCACACTGCACAAACTTTTTATTGGTAAACTTTCGCTGTTGCCCGTGTATGTTGGTGCCGGATTTGTACCCGAGTATTACAGTTTTGAAAAGCATCCGTACATTACCGAATACAGTTTGAATTGGCAGTTTGCCAACAAACGAATTATTAACGCCATCCACCAAAAGGGTAAAAAGGTAAATGTTTGGACCATTGATGATTTTGAAAAGTTTCAAAAGCTTAAAAACTTAGGTGTCAACGGATTTATCACCAACAAACCAAATGTAATAAACAGGGAGTAGTTTTTTCTGTCAGAATCGGGAGTATTAAATTTAACGAACAAGAATTTTGTAGGTCGTCCGGGTATCCTGTATAGCGGAAAAACCAAACTAATAAAAAGCTGCCAATTTAAAATAATTTTCCAGTTTTTTTTGTATCTTTAAAACCATTGTTGTTATAACATCTTAACCTGCTAAAACCGCCATCATGAATAAATTAGGAAAAATAACAAGGAACATTTTCGAGTCCATTGCCGATGCCGGCGAAAAGTTTCTCGACAACTCAAAACTACGCGGCACCCCTGTTCAGGAGTTGTTAGAACTAAGCTACGACCTCATATCACATAAAGGGCTTGCATCCGGGATTGCGCTTGCAAGGCAGGTTGTCAGCCACTATAACAAGTTGAATAAAAAGGAAAGACTCACCTATTTCAGGCAGCTTATAAAAATAACAGAGGTAGATATTCAGGAAATAAAAGCGAGAGCAGAAGAACTGTACCACAACCCCGGCCCCGAAACGAGAGAAAAGCTTCAGCATAGCCTTAAAACCAAATGCCGGAAACTATTTAACAGGATAAACATGGCACCCGGTGGCACCAAAGCCATTGTACAGATGCGCGAAGACCTTCTGGCTTTCCTGCCCAAAAACCCCGGGCTTAAACCGTTGGATGTGGATTTACGTACGCTGCTTACCACTTGGTTCAACCCCGGATTTCTGGTGCTTGAAAAAATCGACTGGGATACGGAAGCTTCCATTCTTGAAAAAATTATCCGCTACGAAACAGTACACAACATTGACAACTGGAACGATCTTAAGCAACGGCTTGTAAGTAACCGAAAATGTTATGCTTATTTCCACCCGGCTTTGGAAGACGACCCGCTAATATTTGTTGAAGTAGCCCTCACCAAAGGCATTGCCAGCTCGGTACAAGCCATATTAAACGATAACGAAACAGATGTAAAACGTAACACTGCAATTTTTTATTCCATTAACAACTGCCAACGTGGGTTGAGGCGTATTCCGCTGGGCAATTTTCTTATCAAAATGGCTGTTATGGAAATTAAGCGCGAAAATGCCAATATCAAAACCTTTAGCAGCCTGTCGCCCGTAACAGGATTTTCCAAATGGCTGCAATTAGAATTAGAGAAAGAGGATGGCGTACTGTTTGACAAAAACCGCGAGTTGTTAAAAGAAGCTTTAAAACCCGGCTGGCACAAGAATGAAAAACTCGTCAAAAAGTTGCGAAAACCGCTTATGCAGACATGTGCTCATTATCTTGTGAATGTTAAAAGGGGTGAAAAACCATTAAACCCTGTGGCTCGTTTTCATTTTGGCAACGGTGCCGAACTTTATCGTATCAACTGGATGGGAAACAGCTCTGCACACGGCCTGTCCGACTCATTCGGTATTATGGTCAACTACCTGTACGACCTTAAAAGTATGGAATACAACCACGAAAACTATATGGTGAATGGAGGACTGGCATTATCAAAAAGCGTAAAGGGGTTGCTTAAAATGTAAAGGTTGCTTGTGGAAAATACATTCCGCAACCTGATTACTCCAAGTTGGAATAAGGGCATACATAAATTACTTACAGTTTATCAACGAATGGGAAAAACAAAACGGTGTTCTTACGCTGGACAGCACCGGTTTATATACACCTACTTAAAGTACCTGTTACCGTATTGCCATATTGGTGACAGTCGGGGTGGGCATGGTTGTCCTATCTCGTTATTATTATTCTGATAGTAGTTTTCATTTTTCGTTTCAAAGCATAGCCTGCAGTAAAAAGATTAAATTGGTATTTTATCATGAAACACCCAACTCAAGCAGCAGTTAGCACAAATGGATAATTTAAAACAGCGCATGGAAAAACTGGAAAAATTAATTAAAAACAGATAAGCCAAAGATAACAGCCCATTTTACCTCAGCCCCTTAACCTTGGAAATGCCGGCTACAAACTCCTTTAAATAATAAGGCTCAAAATAGGCAACATCTTCAAACTGCTGCTTTTGATACTGCTGCTCGGCAAGCTCCGCCATAAACATTGAGGAGGGTTCAAACCCATCTAAAAAATAGGTTTTATGCGAATTTTTAAAGTAGAGGTCTTTGGCTTTGGCAGCACCGTCGCCACCAAAAACCATGGCATGTCGTTCAAAATACCGGTCGTAGGTGTTTTCTTCCAAAATGGTTGCCGACACCTCCTTTACTTTGTTTAAACGGTAATCGTACACAGCATCATACACTTCCATGCGGCGGGCATCAATCATGGGACAATAATAATAGGCATCCAGTTTTTGCTTTTTGTTGCGCAGGGCATAAACCAAACCCCAGGCCATGGCATCCAGCGTGCCCACCGAAATAAGCGGAATGTCAAGTGCAAAACAATACCCTTTTGCCGAGCTTACGCCAATACGCAGCCCCGTATAGGATCCGGGGCCCTTGCTGATGGCAACGGCATCGAGGTCGTTAAAGGTAAATCCCGCTTTTTGTACAACCATTTCCGAAAAAAGGGTTATCTGCTCTGCATGCGAATTTTTAATCTTCGATTCTTTTATGGCTTTAACAACGCCATCAACCGCCAACGAAACCGAGCAAACCCTTGTGGCGGTTTCAATATTTAATATTACTGCCAAAACTATTTCTTCTTTTCTTTATCAAACAATCGTTTTTTATCAACAACGGTAACCTTATCGTTGTTTTTAAGTTTTTTTGAAACAGCCCGATAGGGCGCTGTAATTACTTTGTCGCCCTCCTTTAAACCCGAAACAATTTGAATGTACATGTTGTCCTGCACGCCTGTTTTAACCGGTGTGAGTTTGGCTACATCATTGTTAACAACAAAAACATACTCTTTCGCTTTTTCGGTTTTGTCGGTTTTGGTCCGCTGTTCTTCACGTTTCTCCAGAGCTCTCTTTATTTTTCCTGTGGTGTCGGCTCTTGTGGTAACTGCCTGAATGGGCACCGAAAGGGCGTTGTTTACTGTTTCCGTTTGAATTTCAACGGTAGCCGACATACCCGGACGGAAGGGAGAAGATATGGCATGTCCCTTTTTAATTAAATCCTGATACGACGATTTTAACATCCTGATTTTAACATCAAAGTTGGTAACCTGATCGATGCTGGTACCGGTGGTGTTGGCCGAGGTGGCAATTTCGGTAATAACCCCTTTAAATTTCCTGTCTAGATAGGCATCTACTTCAATAAGCGCCGTATCGAGCAGCGACACCCTTACAATGTCGGTTTCGTTTACTTCAACATTCACCTCCATAACATTCAGGTTGGCGATGCGCATAATCTCTGTTCCCGACGAAAACTGCGAAGCACCCGTAACCCGTTCGCCCACCTCCACGCTAAGGCGCGAAACCGTTCCGTCGTTGGGTGCGAATATGCTGGTTCTGTTCAGGTTTTCCTGTGCTTCTTTTAACGATGCTCTGGCACTGTTTACCTGAAACTGGGCTGCTTTATAACTCTCTTCGGCGGCTTTTACTTCCGCTTCACTTACTTCGTACGACGATTTGGCAGCATCGTACTCGGCATCCGAAATAACCTGCTGCTTCCATAATTTTTCGCTGCGCTTAAAGTCGAGCTTTGTTTTGTTAAACTGTGCTTTCGACTGCGTAAACCGGGCTTTAGCCTGTGCCTCATTGGCCTGCGATGATTTTAAGGCCGCTTGTGCCCTGTCGTAATTGGACACATAAATTTGGGGGTCGATTTTGGCCAGCATATCACCTTTGTGAACAAAATCGCCCTCTTTAACATTGAGTTCGATTACTTCACCCGAAATATAGGGGCTGATTTTTATATCCTTGGCCGGTTGTATTTTTCCGTTGGCCGAAACGGTTTCAATAATGGTTCTCAATTTGGCTTTTTCAACTGCCACACGGGTTGCTTTTTCGCTTTGCCCCTTTTTAATGGCAAGAATGGTTATAATCACAACCACAGCAATCAGCCCAATGTATATCCATTTTTTATTGCTTTTTTTTCCACTCATAATTTTTCGGGTTTTTCAATATTCAAAAGTAGGCGAAGGATTTGGTTTAAACTCTATTTAACGGTTACATTTTTTAAGGTTATGGGCCTGCCGAGATAAAAATTTAATATTCGGGTTTTAAAAATATAATCGTATTTGGCCGAGGCCAGATCGGATTCCGCTTTGGAAAGCTGAATCTTGGCCACATTGTAATCGGTGGCATTAATCATGCCCACATCAAATTTTTCCTGCGAGTATTTAAACGATTCGGTTAAAGCCGCCAACGATTTTTGTTTGGCAACAAAAGTTTGATAGGCTGCCAGCGCGTCGGCATAGGCCTGTTCAATGTTTTTGCGAAGCCTGTTTTTTTCCAACTGCAGGTTGAGGTTGGCATTTTCATAATAAATTTTCGACTGTTTAATCTGTGTAGAAACCTGAAATCCGTTAAACACCGGAATGGACAATCTGAAACCCATGGTGATGTTTCGGTTATCGCGCCACTGATCGGGAAAAGGTTTAATTTGATTAAAATCGGGATCCAGCGGATTGTTGCTCTTTCGTATTTGATCGGAATAGTTGGTGGCATAGCCCCCGTTCATGGTTAACCGCGGATAACGGGCACCCTTTGAAATGGAAAGACTTTTTTGAGCACTTCCCAATTGCGACTCGGCACCCTTTATTTCGGGCATAATATTTACTGCTTTCCGGTAAATTAAATCGGGCGAAACCACTTCCGTAGCATCCAAATCCACTTTTAAATCGGGCTTTTCAATGTCAAATTGATCGCTTGCCTTTAAATCGAGAAGCTGTTTTAAATCGAGATAGGCCAGCATCAGCCGGTTTTTATTTGAAATCAGGGTAGCCTGTTCGGTGGCCCCCTGCGACTCAATATCCAAAAGGTTTCCCCGCGCAACGGTTCCGGCTTCCACCTGCTTTTTGGTTCGGTCGATTTGCTGTTGGGTAATTTCAACCTGCCGCTCGGCATTTTTTACTAACTCAATACTAAATAGTATTTGCAAATAGGCCGAGGCAATGTTAAGCGACATGTCATTCCTCATTTTTTCGTAATTGTACTTTTGAGCCAGATAGTCGAACTCCTTTTGCCTGATACTGTTAAGTTGTTGTAAACCATTGAACAAGGTAACGTCGGAGCTGATGTTAAAATAACTCTGCTGCGTGTTTTTATCGGTGTATTTGTAGGTTGCCATATCAACCGAACGTCCCCAGCCAAAGTTGTACGAGGTTGAGGCATTAAGCGAAGGAATTAGGTTTAACTTGCGTTGCAGATATTCATTGTTGGCGGTTTCAACGTTCAACTCGCTTTGCTTAATCTGCAAATTGTTATCAAACGCGTAGGTAATACAGTCTTCGAGCGACCATAATTTTTGCGCCGAACCAATTGTTGAAAGCATGCTTAGGAGAACGATAACCACCGAAAGAGATACTTTTTTCATCATATTTACATGACTTTTATCATTAATTTAACGAGCATATAAAACTAATATTTTCTTTGTTTCCGATAAAACTCTTTTACTAATTATTGTTAAAACCATAACGGTAAGCCGGCTTTGGGGCTAAGTCCGGTTTTGTTGCGTTGTTGATCCCGTAAGAAAAAAGCTGCCTGCATAACAATAGTACACTGATTGGACTGATAAAACTGATTGTTATGATGAACTTGTCTTTTATTTGAACTATTGGTAAAATATTGCAAATCAGAAAATAAATGTTCATATCTTTACCAAATATTTATTGACGCTATTTTTAAAACGATGAAAAAACATCTTTACCTGTTTACACTTTTGTTGTTGTTATTGGCAAAAAACACAACTGCCCAAGTGGCCGATTCCATTCATGTTTCACACTATTCCATCCACCTTACACAAATTAATACCGACAGTCGGATTATTACGGGTTGGACAGAGGCCACGATACATTCAAAGCTCAATAGTCTTCACTCGTTTTCGCTTGAGCTCAAGGCACTTGTTGTTGATTCGGTTTATCTCAACGATACGAATGCTTCCTTTACCCAATCAGACGATTTGGTGCATGTTTTGTTACAGCAACCGGTTGACGAAGGGACAATATTTACTGTAAAAGTGTGGTATCACGGCACCCCTTTTCACGAATCGTGGGGCGGATTTCACTGGGATGGAGCCTACGCTTTTAACCTTGGAGTGGGGTTTGTTTCCATTCCGCACAATCTGGGAAAAACCTGGTTTCCCTGCGTGGACAACTTTACCGATCGCGCCACCTACGATTTTTACATCACCGTAAACAACAGTAAAAAAGCAGTTTGCGGCGGTTTATTACAAGATGTTCAACCTGTTAACGACTCAACCTCCACCTGGCACTGGAAACTGAATCATGCCATCCCCACCTATCTGGCATCGGTGGCAACAGGCGACTATGCTTTGGTTTCCGATGAGTATATCGGTATTGAAGATACAATTCCGATTTCCATTTATGTTCATCCGGCGGACACTTCAAAGGTGGCCGGTTCGTTTGTAAATTTAAAAACCACGCTGCGCTTTTTCGAGAATCAGTTTGGTGCTTATCCCTTTGGAAGAGTAGGCTATATCGGCACTGCCATTGGCGCTATGGAACATGCCGGAAACATTGCCTATCCCAATTTTGCCATCAACGGAAACACCACCGAACAGTCGCTGTACAGCCACGAGTTGTCGCACATGTGGTTTGGCGATAAGGTTACCTGTACCCGTGCCGAAGAGATGTGGCTTAACGAAGGGTGGGCATCCTTTTGCGAGATGTATTACCTCGAAGGCCTTGGCGAGCACGATGAATATGTTTCGGAGATGCAGGACAGAAATTATAAAGTACTCAAACAAACGGCTTTTACCGACCATGGATACTGGGCTTTGGCTGAAGTGCCGCAGCAATATACCTATGGAAGCACCTCGTACGACAAAGGGGCTGTGGTGGTAAATACATTAAAAAACTATCTTGGCGACTCGCTGTTTTCACAGGCAATTACCGCCTATTTAAACCATTTTGCCTACCGGTCGGTAAGCTCGCGCGATATGCAGCAGTTTTTAACCGATTATACGGGCATCGATATGAAACCCTTTTTTGATGCGTGGGTTTTTACCCCGGGAACACCCCATTTTTCAATCGACTCGGTGCGAACCATATCTAAAGATGAAGGCTATCTTATCAATATTTACGAAAGGCAAAAATACAGAGGAGCCGATTATCTGGCCGATAACAACATTTTAGAAATCGGCTACCTGAAAAATGATTTTACCCTTCAAACCGATACCATTCACTTTTCGGGAAAAACAGGCCACTCGGTAAAACAGCTGTCGTTTCAGCCAAGGGCTGTTTTAATGGATCCGTTCGCTAAAACTGCTGATGCCACCACCGACGACATAAAGCTTTTTACCCATCCCGAAGGATACGATTTTAAACGAACCTTTTTTAACCTTGAGGTTAACGAAATTAACGACACTGCCTGGCTGCGGGTAACCCATAACTGGGTAGCACCCGATTCCATCAAGCATCCTGTTGCCGGTTTGCGAATTTCGCCCAACCGCTATTGGACAGTGGAGGGTGTTGTTCCTGCCGGGATGGCTTCCACAGGGCGATTTTACTTTAGCAACAGCAATTATCTTGACGGCGATATGCATCTGTCGTCCACCGATTCGGTGATGATACTATATCGTCCCTCCACCAAAGCCGACTGGCAATATGTGCCTCAAACCATCCTCGGAGGCCCCACCATTGGTTACCTGTATGTTGATAATATAAAACCCGGCGAATATGTGCTTGCCGCCCTGAATAGAAATCATCTCGGGGTAAATGGCAAATCTGATAAAACCGGCTTTACAATCTACCCAAATCCCACAAACGGCAAGGTTTCAATTGTTTTTCCCGAACGGGGAGCCTATAAGATTACCATTACCGATACCAAAGGCAATCTGTTGGATTCAACAAATTTTAAAGGCAAAACAAAGCGGTTTCATATTAAAACACCGGTTTCGGGCACGCTTATTTTTTCGGTACAAAAAAACGGGCAATTTTTAGGAAGCAAAAAAGTGATTTATGTGAAATAGAAAAAACCTAATGAACCGATTAAATATGAAAACTTTAAAATTATTTTATGTAATTACAATCGTAAGTTTACTTTTTTCTTGCAGTAAACCCAACAATTTGCCGGATGACAATATAATTTTCACAGAAATTAATAAAACGATTACCGTTTCAACTATAGATTCTATTTCCGGAACCTGTAAAAATTTAATTTTTGAAATTAAAGAAACTGACTCATCCGAAAATACTGCAATAATAAAATTGAGTGATGAATTGATTCTTTGTGATGGGTTCAGCAATATTATAGCAGATTCTAACGGTGAAAATGTATCGCCACTGGATGCAGATCAAAAAATCTCAGAAAATGGTAATTGGATATATCCTGATGATATTTGTTTAGATAAATTTGCAGGGAAAGGAGAAAAATATATTGGATATAGGTCAGGGGGATATCCCTCGGGAATAACAAACTATCATTATGGTTGGATAAAAATTGAATTGTCCTCCGATAAAAAAACATTAAGAATAATTGAAAGAGCCACAAACCAAACTGAAAACAAATATATTAAAGCTGGACAAATGGAATAAAACCGTACCGTAACATGCAATATCTACCACGGTTTTCTCTAAGCTTCTACATGCTTTTCGGCATGATAGGAGGAGCGCACCAAAGGCCCGCTTTCCACAAACTTAAAACCCTTTTCAAGGCCTACCCGCTCATACTCTTTAAACTGCTCAGGAGTTACATATTCAACCACTTCCAAATGTTTTTTAGTGGGCTGTAAATATTGCCCGATGGTAAAAACGGTAACGCCTACACTAAGCAGGTCATCCATCAACTCGTAAACCTCTTCCGGTTTTTCGCCAATGCCCACCATAATCCCCGACTTGGCAACAACCCCCGAATCAGCAATAATTTTAAGGGTTCTCAGGCTGACATCATATTTAGCCCTGCTTCGGGTTTGCGGGGTTAACCTGCGTACCGTTTCAAGGTTATGCGAAATAATTTCGGGTTTTGCATCGGCAACTATTTTAATTAATTCCGGACGTCCGTCAAAATCGGGAGTAAGTGTTTCGATGGTGGTGTGCGGGTTTACCCTTTTCACCTCTTTTATTGTTTCTGCCCATATGCCGGCTCCCAAGTCATCCATGTCGTCGCGGTCAACCGAAGTAAGCACAACATGTTTCAGTTTTAACAGTTTTACCGACTCCGCCACACGTTTCGGCTCATCGTAATCGGCCGGCAGGGGTTTACCCGTTTTTACATTACAAAACTTACACGAGCGGGTACAAATATCACCCAAAATCATCAGTGTTGCCGTGCCCCTGCCCCAGCACTCGTGCAGGTTCGGGCAATGGCCGCTGGTACAAATGGTATGCAGTTTATTTTTTTCAACAATTTCTTTAACACCAACATACTCTTTACCTTTCGGTACTTTTATTTTAAGCCAGTCGGGCTTTCTTCTGCTATTTTGTTTTATATCTTTTTGCATCTGTTTTTCTGTTTTCGGTATCCAAAAAAAAATTGAATCATCCACATTTAAAGAGCGGCTAAATTAGCTAATTTATAATCAGTTTAAACATCTAAACCGCTATTTTTGATGTCAAAGAAAAAGGATTCCAAAAAACTTAATTTATTTTATAATGAAGCATTTTTATTCTTTCACTTCAAGATTTATGCCCCTGTTTATTTTATTGTTTGCCACGGCTTTACAAGGCCTGTCGCAAGAAAAGAAAATTTCATACAACGACAGTTGGGGTAAAGACGGTTTAACGGTGTTAAACGAAAACAATCAAAGTGTAGCGTTAAATTTTTCAGTTAAAAGCTTTGATATGGTTCCTGTAATGGTTGAAAAACAATCCATGACAAAAATCAACCTCAAAGGAATTTACCTGCCAAACGATGAAGGCGCTCCCGACCTTCCGTTTTACAGCCGTTATATTGCTGTTCCACAAGGAGCTGTAGTAAACGTAAAAGTAATTAATCAACGTTCGGAAACAATGTCAAATATGGAGATTGCGCCGGCAGCCCGTATTCCCAAAGACAATGAGCCGCTCAAAGCACCCGTTAAAAACAAAACCCTTTACGCCACCAATGCTTTTTATCCGGCGCAAAGTGTAAGGCTGTCGAAACCCATGAAAATCCGGGGTCTTGATGTGGTGCTAATCAGTTTTAGCCCTTTTCAATACAATCCGGTTACCAAAGAGTTGATTGTAAATCGCGACCTGAAAGTGGAGGTTAGTTTTAAAGGCGGCAACGGCCATTTTGGTGACGACAGGCTACGGAGCCGATGGTGGGATCCCATTATTGAAGACGCTGTGATAAACAGCAAAGAAATCCCCGATATTGATTATAACAAAAGACTGCAACGCGCCGCCAACACCGGTTACGAATACGTTATTATTGTTCCCGATGACGATTATTACAGTCAATGGGCCGATTCGCTTAAACTGTTCAGAATAAAACAGGGTATTACAACGCATGTTTATAAAACTTCGGAAATCGGCGGAAACAGTGCTGCTGCCATTGAGCAATTTGTTGACAGTGCCTACAACACCTGGGACATTCCACCTTCAGCAGTTTTGCTAATGGCTGATTACGGTACTGCTGCCGGTAACACCATCGACTGCCCTACCTATGATAATTATTGTGTTTCCGACAACCTCTATGCCGATGTGGATGGCGACCATTTACCCGATGTTGTTTTTGCGCGCATGACTGCTCAAACCGAAGCCCAGCTCGAAACAATGGTTACCAAAGTAATTGATTACGAGCGTAATCCCCCCACCAATCAATACTTCTACGATCATCCTATCACTGCCATGGGTTGGCAAACCGAGCGGTGGTTTCAAATTTGTTCGGAAGTAATTGCAGGCTTTATGGAAAACAGTCTGGGTAAAACCGTTAACCGCGAAAATGCACTTTATCAGGGCAACAACAACGGCCCCTGGTCAACAGCAACCAATACAAGTACCATTGTCGATTATTTTGGTGACAGCGGATTGGGTTACATTCCCGACAGCCCCTCATACCTTACCGACTGGGGAGGCAATGCCACCCGCATTAACAACGACATTAACAGCGGGGCTTTTTTATTGCAACACCGTGACCACGGGGGTACCGACGGCTGGGGCGAACCTTCGTACAATACCGGCGACCTCGACGGATTAACCAATACCGACCATACGTATGTGTTTTCCATAAACTGTTTAACTGGAAAATTTAATATTAACGGCGAATGTTTTGCCGAAAAATTCCATCGTATCCAGTACGGTGCATTGGGAATTATTGCCGCCACCGAAGTATCTTACTCCTTTGTAAACGACACCTACGTTTGGGGTATGTACGATAACATGTGGCCCGACTTTATGCCCGACTACGGAACTACGCCCGATTCCAGAGATGTGCGCCCTGCATTTGGCAATGCCGCCGGGAAATATTTTTTGCAACAGTCAAGCTGGCCCTCAAACCCAAGCAACAAAGAGGTAACCTATTATCTTTTCCATGCCCACGGCGATGCCTTTACCGACGTTTATTACAACATGCCGCAAAACCTTACCGTTGATCACGATGATGTGCTGCTTTCGGGTCTGGACTATTTTACCGTTAAAGCCGATGTCGGTTCATTTATTTGCCTGACCAACGGCGAGCAAATTATAGGAACCGCTACGGGAACCGGCGACTATCAGGATATACCCATCATACCTCAACAACCCGGCGATTTTGTTGACATCGTCATCACCAAACAAAACTATTTCCGTTACAGCACTACGGTAGAGGTAATTCCTCCCGACGGCCCCTATTGCATGTATGCCGATCATAGTATAAACGATTCGCTTGGTAACGGAAACAACATTCCCGAATTTGGCGAAAACCTGCTCCTTTCGTTAAAAATGAGAAATCTTGGAACCGAAGATGGAATTGGCGTTAATGTACGGCTTGAAGTTACCGACCCCTACATTACATTCATCGATTCAACCCAATATTTCGACACCATCTACTCGGGTGGTACCAAATGGCAAAACCTGGCCTATCGCTTTCAGGTGAGCGATGGCATTCCCGACATGCACATGGTTCAGTTTAATGTTGTTGCCACCGACGAAAATGATTCGTCATGGGTTACCCGGTTTTTTATGTCGTTTAGAGCACCTGAAATAGTACCCATGGAAATGATTGTTGACGATTCGCAAAATGGAAACAACAATGGCCACCTCGACCCCGGTGAAACAGCAACCCTGAAAGTCAAAATGGCCAATACAGGCCACTGTTTTGCCAAAAATGTGCTTAACGAACTTGTTCCGTGGAACAACTACATAACCATGCTTACGGGCACTGACACCATGAACGTACTAGGGTTATTTGGCTATAGTTATGCTACTTATCAGGTTTCGGTGGCCGATAGCGCACCGGAAGGTATTATTGCCGAAATGCGTTTTACTTCACAGTCAGCAGGCTATTTGGAACAAAAAACCTATTTTCCGAAAATCGGGATGTTTTTAGAAGACTTTGAAACCGGAAATTTCAATAAATTTGATTGGCAACAGGGGGGCGATATGCCCTGGGTAATAAGCAACCAGTATCCTTACGAGGGATTTTATCAGGCCAAATCGGGCGCTATTACCGATGGCCAAACAAGCCAGCTTTCCATAGCCTATCAGGTGATGGGACAGGATCAGATTAAATTTTATAAAAAAGTCTCTTCCGAACCCGATTTTGATGTGTTTGAGTTTTATATTGATGATGAGTTGCGCAGCTCCTGGTCGGGAACCAACGAAGGATGGACACAACAGGTTTACGACATCAATCCGGGATACCACGAATTTAAATGGATTTATAAAAAAGATTTTTCGGGAAGCGGCGGCGCCGATTGTGCATGGCTCGACTACATAGAGCTGCCATCAATGTTGGTTACCACTGTTTTTGCCGGCCCCGATGATGATGCCTGCGCCAACAGCGGCTATCAGTTAATGGCAACAGCCACCAACCAAAGCAGCATAAACTGGACCACTTCGGGAGACGGAACCTTTAACAACCCCGCTTCGTTGCAACCTGTTTATACGCCCGGCACACAGGATGCCACCACCGGAAATGTAACCCTTACACTTACCATTGTTGACAACGACGGAGGTACTTTTTCCGACGATGTGGTTTTAACCTTTAAAAATGTACCTGATGCTCCTGCCAAACCACAGGGACCCGATTTTGTGGATATCTTTAAAGTGTCGGAAACCAACTACACCACCTTTTCGGTGGACAATGCCACTGCTTACGACTGGACGGTTACTCCTTCGGAGGCAGGCGAAGTAATTGACCACGATACAGCTGTTACCGTTTACTGGAACACAAGTTTTATGGGTGAAGTATGGCTTAAGGTACAGGCAGTTAACGGTTGTGGTGCCGGCGAAACTTCCGATTCGTTATACATTGTTGTAGATAACACGGTTGGGGTTTTGGGTAACACGCCAAAAGCCTTTAACATGCTTGTTGCTCCCAATCCAAACGGCGGTAGTTTTAATTTAATAATAAACACACCGTTTGATGAAGAGGTTACCATCCGCATGATTGATAATCTTGGAAATGTTGTTTATCATGGCAAACACCCAAGCGGAAACACCATCAGAACACATGTTACAGGTGATTTTAAACCCGGTGTTTATCTGTTAATTGTCACTCAAAACGGAAAACAGTACATTAGAAAAGTGTTGGTTTTGTAGCTTTATTACAAATTTACAACGTGCAGTACTGCATTAAAAAATTCCTTGACAATGTTGAAAACAATCATGAAACGTTGGTAATAAAAAGAAAACCCGGAAAAAGGAACTGTGATAATTTCGTTGGGCGAATACAACTCAATTTTGGAAACTGTACATCTGTTGAGTTCCAAAACAAATGCTGGCAGACTTTATGAGTCAATTCGGTAAATAAAGCAAAAAGATTAGAGATAAGACCCTATAAACAAAGCTTAGGCAAAGCTTGGGTTTTTCTTTATTTTTTTAATTCGCGCAGCAACGCTATCCATTTATCCATCCCTTCTCCCGTACGGGCAGAAAGCTCTATGAATTTTAAATGATGATTGACTCTTAAAGCATACTCTTTGGCTTTTTTTACATCAAAATCAACATAGGGCAGCAAATCAATTTTGTTGATAATACAGTATTGCGCCGAGTGGAACATATCGGGATATTTAATGGGCTTATCATCACCTTCGGTAACACTGATAATAACAACCCTCGTGCTTTCGCCCAAATCGAACATGGCCGGACAAACCAAATTACCCACATTTTCGATAAAAACTATTGAGTTGTCTGCCGGATTTAGTTCTTTAACAGCTCTGTTTACCATGTTGCTGTCGAGATGGCAACCCTGTCCGGTATTAATTTGAACAACAGGAACTCCCGTGGCATCAATTCTGTTGGCATCATTCATGGTTTGTTGGTCGCCCTCAATAACGTAAAACGACATACCGGGTTGTTTACTTTTTAGTGTTGCTTCGAGCAGCGAAGTTTTACCCGAACCGGGCGAGCTTACAAGATTAACGGCCAAAATATTTTTCGCTTCAAAATAGCCGCGGTTTCTTTCGGCCAGTAAATTGTTCTGTTGTAAAACATCCACTTCAACATCCAAAACCTTATGTTCGTGATGAGGGTGCTCATGATGATGAGGGTGCTCGCCATGATGGTGATGATGTCCCAACGACAAGCCTTCCGCTATATTTTTTGTTTTTTGAGGACGTAAAATTGTTGTTTCAACATTTTCGCCGCATCCGCAGGTTGTACACATATCTTTTCATATATAATGTTTACACTCAGATTAATACAATGTTTTCAATTATAAATAAATTACAGTACAAATATACACTCTTTATTGTTAATAATATAACATCTATAT
>WGDP01000147.1 GCA_015493215.1 Bacteroidales bacterium
GGTGTAAGCCCCGAAGTCCGTTATGGCGATGCCTACGACAACAACAATCCGTTGGCTCCGGGACTCGACAGGGAAAACACCTATTTTACAACACGCAGTTTCACTTTTGGTGTTAATGTTAGTTTCTAATTAATAAAACAGAAATAAAATGAAAAAGATACGAATTACTTTTCAAATATTATTGGTTGTTGTCCTTATCGGAGGGTTTAGCCAGTCGTGTACCAAGCTCGACGAAACGGTATATTCCGATTTGAACGGCGACAAACTTTTTAGCGACCCCGACAATTTAATTTACGGACTCGGTGTGGCCTATACCAATTTATACCAGTTGTTAGGGCATAAGTACGGTGCCGTGGGTATGGACGCCGGTACCGATTTATGTGTTGTTCCACAGCGTGGGGGCGACTGGTACGACGGTGGCGAATGGATTAGATACCATCGTCATACATGGACACCACAGGAAGCTTACATTTCGAGATGGTGGAACGTATTGTATTACGGCATAAATACCTGTAACAGGCTTATTTTTACCTTTGAAACCCTTGAAGGTGTTGATCCGAAACCCGCCATCGCCGAGCTTCGTGGGTTAAGAGCGCTTTATTATTGGTGGTTGGTTGATATTTACGGCAACGTGCCTATTGTAGATAAATTTGATGTGCCTGCCGACTACAAACCGGCTACCAACAGCCGAAAAGAGGTGTATGACTTTATTGAAAGCGAGTTAAAAGAGGTAATGCCCGAGCTTTCAAAAAATACCGGACTTGAATATTTTGGCCGTGTAAATTATTATGTGGCGCAAACCATTCTTGCCGAGCTTTATATTAATGCCGAAGTTTATACAGGCACACCACAATGGGAAAAAGCAGAAGCTGCCGTTGACACGGTGATGGCCGGTGGATATAGCCTTGCCGGCGATTTCTTTTCCAATTTTGAAGAGGATGCTACCGCTTCTCCAGAGTATATTTTCGGGCTGCATTTCGACAGAGTGGATGCACCTGCTTTTGAAATTCATCTGTTTACACTTCATTACAACCTTGCTGATAAATATAAGTTTGAAGATAACTGTTGGAATGGTATTAGCGCACAGGAAACTGTTTTCCACCTGTTTGATGCCGATACCAATGATGTTCGCCGAAATGAACTTCTTTTCGGATTTCAGTATTTTGATGATGGTACTGTTGTTCAAGACCCCAGTTACGAAAAGTTTAATCCGCAAGACCCGACCTATCGCGACCCGGATGGCGCTCCGTTGAATTTAACACCACACATCAATATGCTTGAACCAAAATGTTTGCGTCAGGCGGGAGCAAGGGTTGCCAAATATCCGTTTATTGTGGGTAGCGACCGATACACAAGCAACGATATGCCCATTTTCCGTTTGGGTGAAATATACCTGATGAAAGCTGAGTTACGGCTCCGTGCAGGCGATGAAGCCGGTGCTTTGGAGTATGTTAACCGGTTAAGAAGCAGAGCCGGCGCTACTCCGTTAACGGAGTTAACCATGGAAAGCTTGTCGGATGAATATGCCCGTGAATTGTTTGCCGAAGGAAAACGGCGTACCCAGCTTATTCGTTTCGGACATTACAACGATGCCCGTTGGGAAAAACCCGATGTTTCGCCCGATTACACCACCATTTGGCCTATCCCGCAGGCTCAAATTGATGTAAACCCCAATTTGGTGCAAAACCCTGGATATTAAAACTATCTGTTGATTTAACAAAAAAGCCTCATTTTTATGAGGCTTTTTTTTTGTAAATTTGGAAAATAATTTAAATGGCTTAAAATATGAAAACAGCATTGAAAATAGATATTACATTTGAACAAATTCTTTCAATGGTCAGGCAACTTCCTATACAACAAAAAATAAAGTTGACTAAAGAATTAGAAAAGGAAGCTATTGATACAAATTTGACACGTTTGTTGAAGACATTTAAAACAGAAGACCTTGATTTAAGAATCATTGAAGAAGAAACGGAAAATGTAAGAAAAGAACTTTATGAAAAACAGAAAAGATTTTAACTCCGTCAAAATTTGAAGAAGAAATTTTAGAAAAACCGTAAATCTGCAACAATCAAGTTGTTTAAACAACTTCAATATAAAAAAAGCAAGATTGAAGTGCTGTCACGTTTTTGTGGTTCGTTTCAATATTGTTGTTTATTGAAAGTTTTGGACTTCAATCCTGCTTTTTTGTACACTTAGCGCCATACGATAATATGTACCTGATGTGAAATTACTTTACCTTAAACTGATCGCCTGTTTTTTCAATAATCAGCCTGTACCAATCTTCACCATAACCCGGTTGTTTAAGATCGGGGTTGGCAAATTTATATCCCGGAGGAACAGGCCTGGCTGTTTTAACGTTGCCGTCCATGTATTTCATAAACAGGTGTTGATATAACTTTTTCCAGGTTTTAAAAGTATAATCGCCTGCATAAGCCGAATAGTTGGTAAGATAAGCAACCGCTTTTTCAGGATTTTCAGCATATAGCTCTTGGGCACCCTTATCAACTGCCGGTGTAAAGTCGATAAAATCGTTTTCCATTTTCTGTTGCACCTTTTCAATTTCCGGGTGGATGGCATCCCAACGGGTGTAAGCAAAATTTTCTACCTGATTAAAAATCCAAAATCCCGATGTTTCGCTCCACTCCATCATCGAGCCGTTGCCCACGGCAAAATTATCGGGAGCCTTTGTAATGGAGCCGTACATGGGCATATAAACCGTTCCGGAAGCATCGTCAACTCCCCACCAGATAATACCGCCAATGGCATCGGGCAGCCAGCTGCGCGACTGTACCACAAACGAAAAGCCTGTTTGTTGGGTGGCTGTAGCACGTTCGTTGCAATATTCAACGCCATCTACTTTCCAGGTTAAATGCCTCCAGCGATAGGGAAGATGAAAAGGGCCGGCACCCACATCTTTGCTCATATCCAACTCGGTACCTTCAAGGTGGTCGCGCATAAAGTTCATCATTTCGTGAAGGGTAATCTTGTGATTGGCTTTAACCCACAAGGGCATGCGGTTGGTGGCATAGCCCGTTTTTTTATCGTGTTTTACATCTCCCTTTACATAATCCCAATATTTGTCCATTCCGTCAGATACCTTGTTAAACATGGTCCATACGCGAATTTCACAAAAGCGGGCACCTCCAAAATCAACAGGTGCATAAGTGTCGGAAAATGAAAAGTTTTTATCTTTTCCTTTATAGTACCCTTTATCTTTTGCAAACTTGATAACATCGTTGGCGTAAACACATTCTATATCCTTGTCAAACAGCTTGTCCATTTGCTTGTCGGTAATCGATTTTTTACCGTCGGCAAGCGGGAAGGTGGTAATGCGTGCCTGGTTGGCATGCCCCGAAACGTAGCCGTCGGGAATACGGCGGGCAACCCATACGGCTCCTTTTTCGCCCTGTCCTTTGCCAATCATTTCAAGTATCCAGGCTTCGTTTTTATCGGTAATGCTAAACGATTCGCCTTCGCTGTAATAGCCGTATTTTGCCGCAAGGCCGGTCATTACCTTAATGGCTTCACGCGCTGATTTCGAGCGTTGAAGGGCAATATATATCATGCTTCCGTAATCTACTATGGCGCCATCCTGATGCTGCAATTCCGGAAGTCCGCCATAGGTAGTTTCGCCAATGCCCACCTGATGCTCGTTTGTGTTGCCAACCACATTGTAAGTTACCGGTGCCTGTTCAATTTTTCCCAGCCATTTTCCGGTATCCCACTCATAAACATCCATCATGGTTCCGGCAGGCCATGTACCGGCAGGCCAATGATAAAGCTCACCATACAACAGGTGCGAGTCGGCTGCATACGAAAACATTACCGAACCATCAGCAGAAGCTCCTTTGGTTACTATATAGTTGGTGCAGGCACTTGCCTGATAGGTGCTAAAAAATATCGCGAAAGCAATAAATAGCGTTTTCATCAATTTACTCATATTTTCTCTTTTTTTGTTTAATGATTGTTTTTAAAACGGTTGCGAATGTACTCTTCCATCTCTTTAAGCGAAGTAATCTCCTGAGATGAATTGCCGCTTCGTACATAAAATTTTTCTACTGTTTGTCCCTGTTTGTTTTTTACTTTTATATAGATGGGTTTTTTTGCTTTGGCAATCTGAATAACACAAATGGTTTTGCCTTCAAGTTCGGGAAACTGAATGATAAGCCGGTGGTTGGAAAAGTTAATGCCAAACTGGTTTTTAATCAGCTTGCGCAGATGGAGTTCAAAATAATCGACATCCTGTTTTTTTAAGGTGCTGAAATCATTTTGTAGTCCCAAAATATTTTGATCATCATCCACCCCGATAAGCAGTGTTCCGCCCCTGGCATTGCTAAAGGCGGCAATACTTTTAATAATTACATCCTCCAACGCTTTATTTTCCTTTTCCTGACGATAGTCGTAGCGCAACGATGATTTATACTCCACATCTTCCGATTCGCCCTGCGCTATTAGCGTGTAAACCCCACGATTATCAAGTTTTACAAATCGTTCTTCCGAATTTATAACCCTGCGGTTTCGTATTTTAAAAAACCACCAAAGTAAAACCCCCGCTAATATTAAAGCCAAACCCACAATTAAAAAAGTATTGGTTACCTGCTTGTAAAAGCCAAACAGGTTATCTTTTGATACGGTTAAAATAAAACCTTCAATTCCCATGTTGTTGGTTACCGAGTCAACCCGTGCCCAGTAAATTTTATTGTTTAACTCAAACGAAAACGACCGGGGTTTGCGGTTCATGGATTTAAGCCAGGTGTTAAATATTTTTTTCACCTGATTTTCGATATTTTTAATGTTGCTGATGGCAGACGAATCTTTTGTGGCAATGGGAGTAAACAATACGCCATGCGTTGTTAAAAAGCTGACCACCGGATGTTTCATGGGGAGTTTTTTTAGGAAAAGTCCCGCAAAATCGCTTGTTTGAAAAACATAAGCAACAAAAACGTTTGTGTTGTCAACAGTTCTCAGTTGATGTATTTGTAATATTAATTCACGTCGCCCGGGAATTTCGCTGTTTATTTTAACCCATTTTACGGCGCCGTTCTTCAGAGGTGTGTTTTCGAGTAATTGCCTGTTTTCATTGTTTAAAAAAAAGTTGTAGGTATCGGTCCACTCACTAATTTCTTTTAAATTTTTATTTAACCTTTTCCAGGTTAACAAACTGTCGTTTTTTGGTGTAAAGGTGGTAATACGGGTATCGTTGTCCTTTAAAAAAACATACTTTAAATTATTGGTAAATATTACAAGGCCTCTTAAATATCTGTTGTTTGAAACAATTGAGTTGGAAAGGGTGTCGAAAGCGTTGCTGCTGAATTTTGAGAAATTACTTTTAACCACTTCATCGTTAAAATGGGCAATCGACTGTTGGGCAGAGGTAAGAAAACTGCTCAGGTTTAGTTTTAAGGGCTGTGCCGCTTTGGCAATTAACTCCTCACCATATTGTGCGTTTGAATTGGCTGATACAAAATAATATCCGGTGGAAACAATCCCAAGAAAAATAAATAATACCGAAAGCCACTGAAATCTTTTTTTCATACTATCAAATTAGGAGGCCAAATTTACATTAAAAATCGGAATACCGGTAATAGAGCTGTCAAAGGCTTTTCTTATCACAAAAATCAGTTCTATCAGTCCAGTCAGTATATTATTTAAACACAGGCAGATTTTGTACCTGGTGTCAAGTCAACTTAAAAGTGGCGTATTAAGATTGCTGCTTACTAAAAGTGTAATGCTGAAATAATGACAGCTATATTCTGTTGGCCTGTTTCTTGATATAGAAGAACAAACAAAAAAATAAAAAAGATGATAAAACTTGAAATTAAAAACATTAAAGAAATAGAAGGTGAATTGTTAAAAGAACAATTTACTCAATTGTGTAACAGCAAACGCGATTATCTTGAAGAGCACTTCAAAAATTACGATAAAGCGTTGACCATGGAAGTAATAGTAAATAGGGATGGAGAGGTATATAAAGTAAGCGCATCATTAAATATGAAGAGTAAAAAAATATTGCTTGCCGAAGAGGGAAAAGAAATATTAAAGGTGGCTTCCAAACTGATGAAAGAGTTTACAAAATCAGCTAAACATCAAAAAGAGTTGGAACGCAAAGACTTTTTATATAAAAGAAAAAGATAACCGCTTGGTTTGATTCGGGGTTACTGATTTGTTTTTTTCGACAGCACTATTTTGCGGTTGATGGTTTTTACAACCATATCGTAAAATTGTTTCAGTGCTGTGTACTGAATGGGATTATACTTTAATTTTTTCTGTTTTATTTGATATGACAGTTGCACATTGGTTTTTGAAACCTGTGTGGTAAAGTGGCAGCTTAAGGTGCTGTCGCATGCAAAAAAGGTGGTGTCGTGAGGCACATAGTCTGCCTGATATCCTGCGGGGATAACAATGTTGGTTGTAAAATATTCGCGATTAATAAATCCGAAGTCAATGGGATAACTTCGTTTACTAAGTTTTAAAACGTTTTCGGTGTAAGGGTTATACAGAAGAGGAGAAATAAATATTTTGTTGCCTGCTTTGTCAACGGATTCGGAAACCTTCATCTTAATAACCAAATCATTATCAGCATTTTTCAAGTTGTCGGTGTGCAGGTTGTTCAGGGTTAAATTGTCGCCATCAAAAACCTTTTGAAAAAACGATTCCTTTTCGTTTATCAGTAATTTACGTAATGCCAAAGCCTTATAACCTTTAAATCGCCCCATAAGTTTTGCTTTAATTAATCCGTCCTGCTCGTCAAACATCAGGAAAAGCTGTACTTTGGCCTGATCTGGAATGGTAGGAGTTAAAGGGTAAAACTTTACGTCGTCATTTGATTCTACCCTTTTAATTTCCAAGCCGTAGCCGTTGATACATTTTGGTGGCAGCAGGCCAAATGGCAACAGAGGGTCGGTAGCATCAAGGTAATATTTGCCTATGCTGTCGTAAACCAAAGCAGTTAAGTAATTAAACCTGTTTAACAGTGGATAATCATAATAAATTTTACCGTGTTTACGCGTGCTGAGCAACAGGGGGTAGGCCGTAATGCCTGCTTCTTTTAACAACGATATCAACAAAAGGTTTATTTCGGCAGCATTTCCTGTTTTGGTTTTTATCAGGTTTTTTTTATTCTGGCCGGTTCCGGCTCCCATCGAATGGTCGTAATAGTAGTTGCTGTTTACATATTTATAAATGGCCTTTGCTTTTTCTATACTTGATTTATCGTTGAGATTAAGACTGTTTATAATTGCTTTGGTATCTTTTTTATCGTCCTCAATAAACGCATTAAAACTTTTTGTCAAATCGTAAATAAGTTGATCCCACGTAGTAATTACTTCAAATTTTTCGCCCGTAACCGAAGAAAAATAAGATTCCAGTTGAAACTCAACTTTCATCAAATAATCCTTGGGAGTAGTAATATAAGGTTCTTTAATAAAGGCCGGTATGCTGTCGAGTTCCCATTCATATTCCATGTTCTTACAAATTTCTTTTTCCATATCAAATCTCATCGAATAACTTGTGTCAATCACAAAATTCAGATTTCCTTTGTTAACCAGATATACATATCTGAAATAGGGACAAGCTTCAAATGTAAGCCTGCTTTTTAATGTTGGGATTTCATGTTGAAAATACCAGGGGTTGAGGTGCATTACAAAAGGCGATTCAATTCTGTAGGAATATTCGATAATGCTTCCTTCGCTAAGGTTTGGAAATGTGAACTTTTTAACGGTTAGCCACTTGCTTACATTCTCCTGGTAGAGCGACTTTTTATCAATGGTTGTTTTAACAATTTTTCCGTTTTTAAGAGTGTAGGTTGTGGCCTTAAACTCCAACAGCTTTTCCGAATCGGAATTACCGATTGAAAGTAAAATATTTATGTCCGCCTGTTCAAACCCCTGTTTGTTGTACACTTTAACACGTCTTGTTTTTGCAAAAACATACCCGATTCCCTGGTTGTGATGTTTAAAAAAAATGGTTCCCATATCATACAAAATGGCAGCATTGGCCGTTGAGTCAAGGCCACATTCTGTTTCGGATAAATCATCGATGGTAACTTCCGGTAAATTATCAGCCGTTTGCGAATACACTGTGGCATAGATAATAATGAATAAAAGAAACAAGTTGTATTTCATAGTTTTTTAAATAAAATAGTTTGGTTTTCAAGTTTAAGGATTGCGTTAATAAATGCTCTAAAATCAGGGTAGTCTTTTAAAGGGTATGTATTGCCCTTCAACACAAGTTTTTTAACCGTAGTTAATTTGTTTTCGGATAAAATAAATTTTTGTTCAAATTTTCCGAATGATGAGGAAACAACGGTGTCTGACGGAAAATATTCAAGTTGATAATTATTGGGGACTAAATATATTATGGTATCCACTTTTGATGTGGTATTAGGTATGTAAATGTCATTGTATCGTTTCTTGACAAGGGTGTGGTTAAGGTTTAGTAATTTATAAAATGGTTTGATAATCATTTCGTTGTTAAAGGTTTGAACGTGATTAACAACTGACAATTTAGCGTGTTCAATAAAAAATGCATCATCCTCGGAGCTTGCAGAATAAGAAACATTTTCCACGGTAAAATTGGTGTAAGGCAACAATTGCTGACATGCTGTTACAAGTTTCGATGTTTTTTTTGTTTTTAAAAAATGGTTGATATACTCAAACTCGTCATCCTTAATAATACGTGTTGTGTTAAACTTTATCGAATTGTTTGTAATTGTTGCAACAGTCGATAGCCATTTTTCATGGCCGGTATCATTGGAAACCGGTGTTTTTGTAAGAAAACTTTTGTCGTAATTACACACCAAAGCATGTTTGCCTTGTGTAAAAGTTCCCCAGTAGCCAAAAGGGTTTTCCTGATTGGTACACTCAAGCCAAATAGTGTCGTTGTTTAACGGAACATACAAAACCACATGGTTAAACTGATTTGCAACAAATGCCGTGTCAATATCCGGATTGTGATTCCCTGCTTTTATCACACTATAACAGGCTGTAATTCCGGCTTCTTTTAGCAATGCTTTCATGTAATTTGTAAGTGCTTTGCAGTCGCCGTACTTATTGTTGCAAACATAGGTGGCATTGTAAGGTTTCCATCCACCCATACCCTCAATTACCGCAACATACCGGGTGTTTTTTTGCATATATTGGTAAAGTACTTTTGCCTTTTCCCTGTCCGATGATAGTGAATCGGTTAACCGGTGTACCTTGGTAATTTCCTCTGCGGGCAACTTATCAAGCCCTTTTACTAATTCCGATATCCAATTTCCCAAACTGTTCCACGAACGCGAACTGCCTTTAACACCGCCCATTACAAAACGATCAGGAACAATCAATCCTCTGGCTATCATGCTTATAAATGGTGGGGAAAGAGGGTTCGTCAGGTTGATGGGGGATATATATTTTGTTTTCCATAAATAAGTAACGGTACCGTCATCGTTTGATGTAATGGTTTCTTCAGGGTGAAAGTTGTAAAATTTATAATGAATTTTATACTCTTTCGGAACCGTAAGCTCATAGCCGGTGTTTAAACAAATAATATTTCCGCTTTGCTGGGGAAACCAGGTGGGAAAAGAAAAAAATCCATGATACTCTTGTTGATAATTTACCTCAATAAAATATGGGTACTCGTTCGAAAAGGCTTTGATTTCTTTGTATCTGTCGTCGGTAAACAGGTATTCGTTCAGGTCGGAATAGTCATTTATTTCTCTTTTTTTAATTTTTCTGATACGTTTTCTGTTTTTATCAAGTATCGATACCGAAAGTGACTTTATGGGCGACAGTGCATCGTAATACACCCGAATAGTTGCAAACTCTCTTCCTTCAGGGCTGTCAATTCTCAACAAACGTTTAACTTTTACCAACAATTCGTTTTCTGATTTAACAGTACAGTTAGTCTGATAATCAACAACAGCTGCTTTTGAATATTGCGAGAAAGCAACAGATGAAAAAAACAAAAAAAGGATGGCGGCCAAAAGGAGTTTTCTGTTCATCCATACAAAGTTATGGTTTTTATCGACACGCCTCCCGGATTTCTACCAAAAAACAACGTAAAGTACTGAAACTAAAATAAGAATTATAAAAGCGCTGATGTTAAACACCGGCCCGGTGGCAAAAAGGTCTTTGGTAATGGTAATACCTTTTTTATCGTCTGAACCGTGATTTTCAAGCCAGCTGATTATTACCATAATAAGAGCGACCACCAAAAAAGTGTAGGCCATTTGGTTCATCCATGGGATATTGGGGAAAAAGCTTTCGAGCGAGGTGCCCGTAAACCATCCTTTATTGCCGGTTTTAAAATAGAGCGCCACCGGAATGGATGAAAGCGCACCCCATAATGCGGCATTGTTGGTGGTTTTTTTCCAAAACAGCCCCAACAAAAAAATGGCCAAAATGCCCGGGCTGACGATGCCCGTATATTCCTGAATAAATTGAAATACCTGTGGTAGGCTACCCAACAGCGGAGCCATGATTACTGCAATAATTAAGGCAACGGCAGCGGTCATACGGCCCACAAATACTGTTTGCTTATCGCTTGCATGTTTGTTAAAAAAGGGTTTGTAAATATCCATGGTAAAAATGGTGGAGGTGGAGTTAACCATAGAGGCTACCGACGAAACAATGGCCGCGGCCAGTGCTGCCAGTACCAGCCCTTTTAACCCTACGGGAATAAATTGTCGTATCAGCCAGGGATAGGCTCTGTCGTTGGCAATGGCTCCGGAATGTGTAAGAAATGAAGGGTCAACTGATTGCGTTGTAACTATCCCGTCGGGATTGGCATTAAGCATATAAGCTACAATACCAGGAACAACCACCAAAACAGGAATTAATATTTTTAAAAAGGCAGCCATGGCAATGCCCTTTTGCGATTCGCGCAGGCTTTTGGCTGCCAGCGTACGCTGAATAATATACTGGTTAAAACCCCAGTAATAGAGGTTGGCAACCCATAATCCGCCAATAAGTACCGACAGTCCGGGCAAATCCCACCAGGCATCTTTTCCATCGGGGGTTATGATGCTTCCCTTATGGACAATCATGTGAAACTTTTCGGGAACTGCGTGGTAGAGAATTTTAAACCCTTCAAAAACACCCCCGTCGGGCGACAGATGGTTTAAAGCAATAAAAGTGGTAACCAATCCGCCAATGGTAAGCAGGGTAACCTGCAACACATCGGTCCAGGCCACCGATGAAAGACCGCCCCACAACGAGTAGGCCGCTGCAAACAGCGCCAGCGCAATAACGGCCCAAAGTAACATGGAGCCGTCGCCGTTACCGAAAATGGTGTCGATGGCCAACCCTCCGAGATACAAAACCGACGTAAGGTTTACAAAAACAAACAGGGCAATCCAAAAAACAGCCAATATTGATTTCAGGTTGGTGCTGTAACGTTTCTCCAGAAATTCGGGAATGGTATAGAGTTTTTTTTCGATAAAAACAGGCAGGAAAAACTTACCCACAATTAACAGGGTAATGGCGGCCATCCATTCGTAAGAGGCAATGGCAAGTCCTATGGCAAAGCCCGAGCCTGACATACCTATAAACTGCTCGGCCGAAATGTTGGCTGCAATCAGCGAGGCTCCAATGGCCCACCACGGCAGGGTTTTGCCGGCCAGAAAATAGTCTTCGGCATTTCGCTGATGGCCTTTCTTTCCACGCGAAACCCATAAGCCAACCGATAAAATGGTTACGGCATAAACAATAAAAACAACATAATCCCAAAGGTCCAGATTGATAGAATTCATAATAAGGGTTTTATCATTAAAGAGAAAAAAGCACAGCCTATTAATATTAAAATAATAAACCGCTCACCATAACTTTACCTATTGATAGAACAAATATAGGATTGTTTTTCTATTGGTGGTAACTTAAACAGAAGCTTCTTTGGAGTATGCCGTCCTGAAAATTATTTAATTAAAATCTTTTTACTCACTGTATGTCCGTCGCCTTGTATGCTTAACAAATATATTCCTGTGGAAAGCGAAGGCAAAATAAAAGTTGTCTTTTTTGATTTTAAATGTTGATACACAGCTAATTTCTCTCCTTTGTTGTTATACAGTATAACTTTATCCATCACAAAAGGTGCAGAAACAAGAACCTTTTTTTGTGCAGGATTGGGGTAAACCTTTACCTGTTCATCCGGATGGTTTTCTTTTTGTCCTGTAACAAAGGCATAAACATAGTCGTCATCAGGGTTGTAAAAGGCATGAGCAAATGCTGATTCAAGCGAATCGTCAGCATCGGCATAAAATGCACAAACTTTATAAAAATAGCCGGTATAAGGATTTACCGCCGGATACAAATCTTTATAAATATAATAACCATTGTCGGTAAAGGGAACAAAATCGTACAGCTCATAATCGCTCATGCTATCGCTTTTACGATAAATATTAAACCCTGCAAGTCCTCTGTTTTCGTTGGTTACAGAAGATTTATGAAAATACCATCGCACTTTAATACCAAACGTCCCATCCCAAATGTAAGCGGCGTACAGCTCACCGGGTTCCTGACAGGTTCTGTAGATGTGGATGTTATCAAAATACCATTTTATACGAGGTTGGCTGCCATCGCCCTGCACTATGAATCGAACAGCGGCAACATTTTCGGGAAGATTTTGGGTAATGTCGATATGTTTTGACTCCCAATCATTATTTGGGGTTTCAGATGCTTCATCCAGCCAATCCCAGGTTCCGTTAGCATATCTGATTTTCGACTGATAAAACTGACTGGGGTTGTAGGTAGTATCTTCCGATTTCACATCATAATCGAACCAAACGGCACCCACTTTAAACCGGTCGGTAAGCAGGTTGTCGGAAGTTAAATATTGCTGATAGGATTGCCCGTTTTGCGGAGGTGAAAAAATAGCCGCCGGCGAGGGCATACCGGTATCGGCTGTGATGGAAAAATCGGGATCGGCACTCCAGTTGTTCCACTCAAAACTTCCTGACGACCAGTCTTCGGTAAAAGGTATTGTTTTTCCGTAGGCTACAAATACATTGTCGCAAACCGTTGCCGATTCATCTGTTTGACCCGGAAAACCCCAATAACCAAGATCGTACAGTGCAGAAGCACAATAGTGATGCGCTCCAACATCGGGCGTATCAAAAGCATATACAACAGTACCCTGATCAGTATCATAAGGGAAATTGCCTATCAACACATCGTCACGAAACAGATTAAACGACAACAGCCCCTCGTTTTGCCAGGTGCTGTCGCAGGTATTGACAGCCTGAAGTTGAAATTGAACAGTCGAATCGCCATATAAATAACTGAGAAAGGGCTTTTGTACCAAAGGTAGTAAATGCGAAGTAAAATCGTAAGAAACTAAGTTGGAAACTCCACAACTATAATCTGCAAATATGGATATCTGATGCTGTTCGCCATACGACAAACAGGTTAGCGTGTCGCTAAGCACTGTTCCGGGAAGGACTGCCATGTTTTGCCCATCCAACATAAAGGTGTAACTATCAGGTACAGGTAATTCGCTTTTTATTTCAACATTATCAATTGCAGAAGGGTCGTAAAATCCTGTTGTAAACCCAAAAGAAAATTTGAATAGGGTAGTACGGTTTCCATTTACTCCCGAAATAAAATCAAGGTCGATGGAATCATTATACCATGATGTACTAGGGTTAAGGTAGGCTACAATATCCCATGTGGTACCGCCATCATAGGATACCTGGACTTTTGCCGATTCGCCATAGTTAGATTTAAAAAAATAATCAAAGCAGAGTTTAAAATGGGAAGCCTGCCGCATGTCAACCGGCGGTGTAATTAATTCTGCATAATCGCTTTTATATCCGTTAACAGGCTCGACGGCAAACCATGAAGGCCAGGAACCAATGTGGGGACTAAGCATGTTGTTGCTTCGCTTAAATTGCACGCCCTGCCAGTTTTCAGGAGGAAAAAGAGTGTCTTCAAAATTTTCATTCAGTAACACCATTTGAGGTGCTTCCCACTGTGCTATCAACGTTTTTGTGTCAACGGTTAAATTTTGCGGTGGAAACAAATTTTTTTGCAAAACAATGGCCTCCTGATAATCAGTCTGGATGGATACACTATCGTGTTTGTACAATTGATAGCCTTCGCGATAAACGGCAATTTCATACACTCCGGAAGCTACATCCTGAAACACAAAATTGCCCGAATCCTGTGTTACCCGGTAATCTCTAACCGCTCCTGTAAGGTCGATGCCATAAATTTCGGCAAGATAGTCGCCGGTTCCTCCTGTGTTATCGCACAAAGAAACGGTAAGGGTGACTTGATTGTTTTGGGTGTTTAGGGCAGATGTTGTTGTTATTCTTCCAAATAACAAGCTGATTATCAAAATGTAATAAAATGCAGCTGTTTTCATAACAATGATGGATTAAACAAAAACAACGAATGTACAACATTTTGAACTAATTTGCAACTAATAGGGGGTTTATGCTACGGGAACAGTTGGCGCAGGGACTATTAAATTTTGTACTTTTAATCCCTTATTAACGCATTGTAAAAATGATAAAACATCTGCCCATCCTATTGTTGTTGCTGATGCCGCTGTTGGCAAAAACGCAGGAAAACAAAAACAGTAATAACGCCTTGCTGCGCAAAAAACAACAGGAGATAGACCAATGGGAGCAGAAGCGCTTACAAAAACAAACGCTGTTGAGGGCTGCGTTTTTTAAAAAGCTTGCCGGGCTGAACCCCGACAGTGTTACCGAATTAAAAATGAGTAACCTGGGATTAACTCAACCGCCCGACCTGTCACGCTTTTACCGGCTTAAAAAAATTGATATTTCGGACAACAACATCAAACATTTTAAAAGGAAATTTTTTAAACACGACAGCCTTAAAACGGTAATTTTATCGGATAACCCTGTAAAAAGAGTCTGCTTTCCGGCGAAAAGCCCCATCGAAATTGTTGTAATAGATCATTGTAATTTGAAGCGTGTTCCCTGTTCAATACGAAGGTTAAAGCAGCTTAAATCGTTGGAATGTACCGATAATCACATAAGGCGTGTCCCGTCGTTTATCAGGAAACCTGACAGTTTGAATGAGGTCAATTTTAACTTTAACAGGATTAAATTTAACAAGCGGGCAGTTATCAGGTTGGCCCGTATTGAAAAGGTGTTGCTGGCAGGCAACAAACTTTTTAATTTGCCCGAAAACATGGAAATGATGACCGGCGTAAAGCGGCTTAATCTCGCCAGCAACAACCTGTCGCGGCTCCCCGAATCGTTTGGTAAGATGCACAATCTGGAAACGGTAATTTTTTATAAAAATCGGTTTACCGCCATCCCGCCGGAAATTTTTGAGTTGAAAAACCTGATGGAAATGGATTTTTACTACAACGGCATCCATACTATTCCCGAAGCAATTGAAAAACTAACCAGGCTAAAGCGAATCTATTTATCGTTCAACAAACTGGACAAGCTTCCCGAAGGCATCCAACACTTAGAACAGCTAAAATTTCTTTACATCCATCATAACAGGTTAAAGTTTTTGCCCCAATGGCTGATTAAGCTTCCAAACCTTACCATTTTAGATGCCGGATTTAATCAGCTTATCTCTATTCCCGATTTATCGGTTATTGAACCGTTGGAAGAGGTTGACATACAGCATAATAATCTGGAAGACATTCCTTGGAAACTTATTGCCAAACCCAATATAAAACGACTTTGGTTACGAGGAAATCCGTTTATTGAAGAGGAGGACAAGGCTACTTTAAAAAAACAAATCAGAAAGAAGATGGCACCGGGGGCAAATGTCTATCTTTATTAAAATTGGTTTCTGCTTTTTTGGCGTTGTGGCTCACGGTTGCAAACCGTGAGAGAGGTGTAGGGATTGCTTTTTATGGTTTTACCAAGACAAAATTTAGCCATATCACGGTTGCAAACCGTGAGAGAAGGTATAGGGATTGAGGAGGAGGAAAAACCTGTTTTGATACAACAAATTAAAGAGAAAGCATCACCCGGGGTAACTATTTATCTATTTTAATTCAATCTCTTCGAAATTGCGCAGCAAAAATTTTACGGGATACCATGAGGCCAGCATACCAATAACCTGAACGGTTAGAAACACATAAACAAAATCGGTCCAAATCAACTCAACAGGATAGGCGTCAATAATAAATGCACCTGCTCCGCCGCCCAGCTTTATAAGGCCGAAATGCTGTTGCAACAATAAAATAAGGTAACCGAGTAGTAGTCCGGTAAGCGTTCCGATAAGGCTGATTAAAACCCCTTCGCTAAAAAATATACGGCTGACCGTTTTTTTGTCGGCACCCATGCTTTTTAACACGGCAATATCCTTTTTCTTTTCCACAATCAGCACCGAAATGGAGCCAATCATGTTAAACGACGCCAAAACAAGAATAAATACAAGAATTAAATAGATGGCGAGCTTTTCCGACTTCATCACCTTAAACAGCACGGCATTTTGCTGATTTCTGTCTTTAACCTCAAACTTATTACCGATTGTATTTTCAATGTCCGCTTTGATTTTTTGCACATCGGCACCCGGCTTCAAATAGACCTCCACGGAGGTAACCTCATCGGAATAATCCAACAAATCGCGTGCAAAGCGCAACGGGACAAACACATACTGATCATCAATTTCCTGTTGAACCGAAAAAATGCCTGCCGGATGAATAACCCTGTTGTTAAAAGCACTCTGCATCGAAAAGGAGGATGCGTTTCCGCGTTTGGGCACATAAACCGAAAGCAGGTTTTTTACATTGCGCAGGTTAACCCCCAAAAACCAGGCTACTCCGGCTCCTATAACGGCAAAGTTTTGCTGCCCCCGGCGCAATTCAAAGGTGCCATTTACCACCATGGTGTCGAGCAACGAAACTTTGCTGTAGTTATCCGATACGCCTTTTATTTTTCCGATAAGTTGTTTGTCATCATATTTTAAAAGGGCATCTTCGGTAACCACTTGTGCCAAATCGTAAACGCCGGCCATTTTTTTTATGGAATCGGAGGGAAAGCTGTTGTAATGAAAAGTTTTTCCCTGTTTAACGGTAATCAGCAAGTCGGGGTCGATGGTTTTGTAAAGCGATTTTATCACTCCTTCAAAACCGTTGAACACCGAAAGCACAATAATGAGCGCTGCCGTTCCAACCGTCAGTCCCCCAAGCGAAATAAGCGAAATAATATTAATAAGGTTATGCGATTTTTTTGAAATCAGGTATCTTTTTGCTATAAAAAGTGAAAATCGCATAGCGCCTTGTTGTAAGGTAAAATGGTGTTTATTTCCAGGCTTTGGCAATAACGCCGGTGCCGGTTTTATGGGTTGAGCTTACGTCTGCCAAATTAAATAACAACACAAACGGCATCGTTATCAGATAGTAAAACGGGAGCACAATAAAAAAGATATAAGAGGCATTAAGCATTACAATGGGATATTTCATACTGAGTTTCCAGGCAATTTTGCCCGGGGTGCCATACTGGTAATGCACTTCGGTTTTTGAAAAGCCTGCCGATTTCATTTTGTCGGCAATTTCCTGTACGCCGTACCCATCGCGCACATGTTCGTCGATAAACGAGTGTTCTCCTCCTTCTCCCTCATGGTCGTGGTCGTGATGCGAATCGGAGCCTCCCTGGTCGGAAGGGGTTGAAACCAGCAGCATTCCACCCGGTTTTAAGGCTTTATAAAAGTTTTTAAAAACCAGCACATCTTCCTCGATGTGTTCCATTACATCCACGCTGAGCACGAGGTCGTATTTTTCGGTTTCATTCAGCCTGGTTAAATCTCCCAACTCGAAATTGGCGTTGTTTAAACCTACCTTGTGGAAAAAGGTGTTACAATCGTCCACCTGTTCGGGTTTAACATCCACTCCTTTAATATTCCAGTCGGCATTGCGCGAAGCCATGTAGTAAACATATTGGCCAAAGCCGGAGCCGGCATCTAATATTTGCTGTTTTCCACGATGGTCTTTTTCCCACTCTTTCAGGGCTTTGTGCACATGCCAGCTTCTTAAAAGCAGCACATCCAACAGGCGGTAAAACAGCTTGCGCAAAAAGGGTGTTTTGTTAAACACCACACCGAGTTTTCTTTTTATAGGGTCGTATTTCATTTGATTTTAAAATTCAATATTTACTTTTTTTTATTTTAATTGGATTTTGTCTGGTGTCAAAAACGTCAGAAATCTCAATTCGATTTTTTTCTTTATTTACCCAGTAAATTATTTTATAGTTTCTAAATACAAGATAGCGGAATCCTTGTTTTCTGTTTATTAAGAAATCTTCCTTTTGTCCAATATACGGATGAGTTTTTAGAATTGTTGTTTTATTCTCAATTCCCAGAACAATATTTTTTGCTACTTCAAGGCTTTTATTTTCATTATAGTAAGAAAATATTTTTCTTAATTCGTTTTTTGAAAAATCCGTCCAATAAATTTTCAACTCCATTTTTCGATCTCTGATAGTAAATTATCGGACTCCGTTAATCGGCCATTTTCGGAATCTTCAATGGAGCGGTCAATCCTTTTGTTTAGCTCCTCTATTGTCATGGGTTCTGATTTTTTAGCTAATATTTTCTTTTTCTCCTTTCTAAGTAATTTTTCAAATAACGAAATAATCTCTTCATTTTGCAAATTGAGAAACTCCTGAACAAATGTTATTTTTCTTGTCTGTAAATCCATCTTTTTATAATTTTATTCAAAGGTACAATTTTTATTTTATTCATATATTTGTTTTTCTCAGTGCTTGATATCAACTATTTATCCTTAAGCAGCTTGTCAATGTTTTCGATATAATCGAGCGAGTCATCAAGGTAAAACCGAAGTTCGGGAATGGCACGCAACTGATGTCGGATTCGTTTTCCAAGCAGCCCTCTTATTTCGCGGGAGGCTGTGTTTATTCCCGATAGTAAAGCCTCTTTGTCCTTTGTGGGGAAAAGACTCAAATAAACCTTTGCCAAAGCCAAATCGGGTGTAACATAAACCTTGGTAACCGTTACCATTACACCGGGGGTAAGATGGGGTACTTCCAGCTGGAAGATTTCGCCAAGGTCGTGTTGCACAAGCTTTGAAATTCGTTGTTGTCGTTTGGTTTCCATTGTTTTAGCTTTTTTATTTTAGACCTCTGTTTTCAAGAAGGGGTTCTACAATAGCATCACGGCCTCTGAAATTCCGATATAAAATGGCCGGGTCTTGTGTGCCATCCACTTCGAGAATATTTTTTCTGAACTTTTCAGCCGTTTTCTTATTAAAAATACCGGTTTCCTTAAAATAGGCAAAGGCATCGTTATCTAGCACGGCAGCCCAAAGGTAGCTATAATAACCTGCATCGTAGCCGCCGGTAATATGAGTAAAATAGGTGCTTCTGTAGCGGGGTTCAATTTGTGGGATAAGCCCTATTTTGTTCATGGCATCTTTTTCAAAATCAGTAACGTTAACGGTAAGCGGTGTTTTTATGGTGTGATAATCCATGTCAAGATAAGAGGCTGCAAGATATTCCACGTTCATAAATCCCTGATTAAAAAACTTGCTGTTATGAATTTTATCTATCAGCTTTTGGGGGATGGGTTCGCCGGTAAGATAATTTTTTGCATACATTTTTAGCACTTGCGGCTCGGTAGCCCAATGTTCCATCATTTGCGAAGGAAGCTCCACAAAATCGGAAGGAATATGGTTGCCGGGATAGGTGTTTTTGGCAAACAGGGCATCCATGGCATGGCCCAGTTCATGAAAAAGGGTTTCCACCTCATCAAAATTTAACAGAGCAGGTGTTTTTACGCCGGGTTTGGTAAAGTTATAAACCACCGTAACCACCGGCGAAACATTTTTACCCTGCGGTGTAACATAATGACTTTGGTACTCTCCCTGCCAGGCACCGCCCTGTTTTGAAGCGCGCGGGTGAAAGTCCATGTATAAAACACCAAGGTGGCTGCCATCGGATTCTTTTACCTCATAGGCAAGCGCATCGGGGTGGGGCTTGGGTATGTTTTTAATGGGGGTAAAGGTAATGCCGTAGAGCTTGTGATATACCTGAAAAGCACCATCTCTTACATTTTCAAGCTTAAAATAGGGACTTAACTCTTTTTCGTCCAAATCGTACTTCTGCTTGCGAATCTTTTCGGCATAGTACCACCAATCCCAGCTGGCCAATTTAAAGTTACCGCCCTCTTTGTCAATAATTTTCTGCATTTCCAGCACCTCTCTTTTTGACACCGGCAGGGCTGCTTTCCAAACCTGACCCAGCAGCTTAAAAACATTGTCGGCATTTTTAGCCATCCTGTTTTGAAGTCTGTAATTGGCATAGGTATCAAAACCAAAAAGCTGCGCCTTTTTTAACCTCAGGTTTACAATTTGTGTCAGCACCTTTTTGTTGTCGTACTCATTGTTGTTGTTAGCCCTGTTAAGGTAGGCATGGTAAATTTGTTGGCGCAAATTACGGTTGTCGGCAAACTGTAAAAACGGAATCATGCTGGGCTTTTGTGTGGTAAACACCCATTTTCCATCAAGCCCGTCAGCTTTGGCAGTTTGAGCTGCCTGGTCGATTACTGCGGCAGGCAGGCCCGACAAATCATTTTTGTTGTCGATAACAAGACGATAACTATTGGTTTCCTTAAGAACATTTTGATCGTATTTGAGGGTTAACGATGACAGTTGTTTGTTAATATCCTGAAGGATTTTTTGATCGTCTTTCGACAGATTGGCTCCGTTTCGTACAAAACTCTGGTAGGTTTCTTCAAGCAGGTAGGCTTGTTCAGTTGTAAGTTTCAGCTTATCTTTTTTGTTGTAAACCTGTTTAATTTTTGCAAATAACCCGGGGTTCATGCTGATTTCATCGCTGTGATGCGATAGTTTTGGCGACAACTCTTCGGCCACCTTTTGAAGGCTGTCGTTTGTGTTGGCGCTCAATTGTCCGTAAAATACAGAGGAAACTTTGTCGAGCAACCGTCCTGAATAGGCCAGTGCGGCTATGGTATTGTCAAAGGTGGGGGCATCGGTATTGTTAACGATGGTGTTGATGTTATCGTTTTGCGCCTTCATGGCTTTTTCAAAAGCCGGCACATAATCAGCGGGTTTTATTTCGCTGAACGGAGGTACCTGAAAAGGAGTATTCCATTTTTGCAACAAAGGATTTTTCTTTGTCATTGTTTTCGGTTTATTATTGGCACAGGTTATTCCTGATATTATCATCATCAGAATGAGTGCTATTCCACTTATCTTTTTCATTTTCAACTATATTTTAAAAAATGCAAATATAATGAATAAAAAAGCCTTTCAGTTTTTGAAATAGTTTTTTTAAGTCTTTTTGCAGTTTTAAGGTTTTGAGCGTCATTTTTCTGTAAAGAGATAATATATTTGCCAATAATTTTATCAAAACAGAGCATGATGAATTCACTGGAACAATTAAAACAATATACCACTGTAGTGGCTGATACCGGCGATTTTGAGTCGATGAAAAAATTTAAACCTCAGGATGCCACTACCAACCCCTCGCTGATACTGGCGGCAGCACAAAACCCGCAATACAAAACCCTGATTGACGATGCTGTGGCGTTTGCCCGGAAACAGCAAGGTGATATTCACCAAAAACTACGATTTGGGTTAAAAAAAGTGTCGGTAAACTTTGGTATGGAGATATTAAAAATTGTTCCCGGGCGTGTTTCCACCGAAGTGGATGCCCGCCTGTCGTTTCGTATATACGACACCATTTCCTATGCCAAAGGGCTGATACGCCTTTACGAAAAGGAGGGCATTTCGCGCGAAAGAGTGCTTATAAAAGTGGCTGCCACCTGGGAGGGAATTAAAGCTGCCGAGATTTTGGAAAAAGAAGGCATTCACACCAACCTGACCCTCTTGTTTAGCAAGGAACAGGCCATTTGTTGTGCCGAAGCGGGGGTAACGCTTATTTCGCCGTTTGTGGGCCGTATCTTGGACTGGTACAAAAAGGAGCGCGGTGTTGACCATATTCCGGCAACGGAAGACCCGGGAGTTTTGTCGGTTACCGAGATTTATAATTACTACAAAAAGTTTGAGTTTAAAACCGAAATTATGGGAGCCAGTTTCCGCAACAAAGAGGAGATTATTGAGCTTGCAGGATGCGACCTGCTTACCATCTCACCGGCTTTGTTGGATGAACTGGAAAAATCGAACATTGAAATTGAGCCAAAGTTATCGGTTAAAACAGCCAAAGCCACGAATATTGAGCCGGAACATTACAACGAAATGGAGTTTCGCTGGGCGCTAAACGACAACCCCATGGCCAACGAAAAGCTATCGGAAGGCATCCGTCGCTTTAGTAATGACCTGCGTCAGTTGGAGAAATATTTTTTGGAGAGAGTTTAAAGAAAAAGGCTATTTTTGCAGCCTGAATTTTGGCCCCATAGTTCAAGGGATAGAATAGGAGTTTCCTAAACTCTAGATCCAGGTTCGAGTCCTGGTGGGGCTACTAATTTTTTTCTAATGCCTTTCTATGCATATGTACTATTTTCTGAATCCCACCAAAGATTTTATAAAGGTCATTGTGAAAACCTTGATACTCGCTTAAAGGAACATAATCTTGGGAAAACCAAATCTGACAAGGCTTTTCGCCCTTGGAAAATGGTTTACTTTGAGAAGTTTGAAACACGAGATGAGGCAATAAAACGAGAAAAATATTTTAAAACTGCTGCCGGAAGAAGGTTTCTTAAAGATCATATCTTGCTTAATAAATAGAAGTTTCCTTAACTTTAGATCCATGTTCCCCGCCCCTGCCCGACTATGTCAGGCTGGGCGCACCGAAAAGGCACGTTCGGACGGATAAATCTGAAAGCTTGGGGGTTTAAGCAGTGTACTCCCTCTTCTTGTCCTTGCTCAGGTAGCTAAGGGATTTCAGAACCGACTAATATTTAAATTATTCAATTAGAAACAATTTAATTCTAACTTTGTTTTCTTGTTGAGAAAAAATAATTTAATTAAACAGGGAAAATGATTCAATATTTTAAAAAGCACAAAACCACACTTGCTTTACTTCTTACTACTATTGTTTTGATTTGGGTTAGTTCCAACAGGTTTTGGGGTCATAACCGTTGGCATAAAATCTTAAAATCTGATGCAACAGGCTATTATGCTTATCTTCCGGCAGTAATTGTTTACCACGATCTGTCGTTTTCATTTTTTGACAAGGTTAATAAAGGAGCGTATCGAAACAATTACAAATATGATTATCGAAATAATACCGGTAATGGGGTTGTTAATAAGTATTTTGCCGGCGTGGCATTTGTACAAATTCCCTTTTATCTTGCAGGTCATTTGCTTACTTCACTTTCGTCGGGTACACTTGATGGTTACAGCAAATGGTATTTAATTTTATTTCAATCAGGCGCCCTTTTTTACTGTGTTTTAGGACTTTTCTTTTTTTGGAAAGTTTTAAAGCTTTTTAAGGTTGGTGATTCGGTTTCAGCCTGGATAATTGTGTCCGTATTGTTCGGCACCAATCTTTATCACTATACGGTAAACGAATCGGGCATGTCGCATGTTTATTCGTTTGCTTTTGTTAATCTGTTCGTTTGGCAGGCATTGCGTTATTTCAGAACCGGAAAAAATGCTAATTATTATTGGGCAATGACAGCCCTCGGAGTTATAACACTTATCAGGCCTGTAAACGTATTGGTATTGTTAAGTATCCCGTTTTTAAGTGGTGATTTTTCTACGCTAAAACGAGGCATCAAAAAACTGTTTAAAAAGCCGGCTGTTTTAATGGTAGGCATTTTTCTGTTTTTTATCATGGTTTCGATACAACTTATAATTTACAAAATTGAAACGGGTAATTTTATTGTTTATTCTTATGGCAAAGAGGGGCTGAATCTGTTAAAACCTCATTTTATCGACTTTCTTTTTTCCTATCGGAAAGGATTTTTCGTTTATACGCCCATGGCCTTTCTTTCGCTGTTTGGAACCGGGTACTTATTGAAAGTTAACAAATATATTTTTTTCAGTTGGGCAGGTTTTTTGTTAATAGTGATTTATGTTATTTCAAGCTGGTGGATGTGGTATTACGGCGGTAGTTTTTCATCAAGAGTAATGGTGGAATATCTTCCATTCTTTTTTATTCCGTTGGCACTTTGGCTTTCTAGTACAAAATACAAAAAGCTGTTGAAATCAGCAATGGTTATACTGATATTGGTTAACCTGATTCAAACCTATCAGTATCAGGGTGGGTATATTCACTGGTCAGAAATGAATAAAGAGCGTTACTGGAACAACTTTTTAAGACTTGACAAAGCCATTAATCACCAACGCGACTGGTAATAAAACAGCAAGTTGAACATTGCTATTCCTGTTCCTGTTTTTCAAAATACTGATGCTTTACTTTTATGAGTAAATAAGCCAGCGCAATACCCATGAGGATATAAAATCCTCCGCCAATGGGCGCTCCCCCTCCGACAGGATCTATACCCCCGCCCACGGGACTGCTCCCGGGGTCAGGGGGTTGCGATCCTGCATTCACCTCAATAAAATTGATTAGAAAGAATACAAGTGAAAAAAATGTTCGTTTTAATAATCTGCCGTGGTGGTGAATAAATTGGCACATAATTGTTATTTTATAATGAATTTCAGCTTTTTCAAAATGGCTCTGTTATTATCTTTAAAAACAGCTATATACATTCCGCTATTCAGGGTCAGGTTTACACATTCGGTAGATATACCTTTTGACACTTCCGATTGCCTTAAACGGCCAAGCATATCATAAATTTGAATCTTTCCACCGGAGCTGTACGATGGCACGCCATTAATAACCAACTGCTTGCTGTTGTTAACATACATTTCAATTGAATTTGGCTCCGTTGGCGCATTGGTACCTACCGTTGAAGCGTCAAAGGTTAATACAAAACGTTTGATGTTGTCGCCGGGAGTACCATTAAAGGTGTACGACGGGTTGTTACGGAGGTTGATTATCTGGCCGGTTTGAGCATCCTCAAGAATAATAACCATATCTTCAGGAAAGTTTTCAATACCTCCACATGAGATGGTGAAGGTACCAGGTAAACCCGGTTTAAATCCTACCTGAACAGTTTCAACAGGCCCATCGAACGGCTGTGTGTTCAGGGCAGTTTCTTCACTTTCCACATAGCTGTAAAGCTGCGGAGCCTCGTCGATTCCGGCCAGCTTATAGGCATCAAAATCGTTATCAAATCCGTTGGTGGCATCCTCATTAAACAACACCATGGTTTCGTCCTTGTAGTTGTTGCCTCGAACAAACAAGCGGAACAATTCTCCTGTTGAAGAAGCTTTTAAAAACTTTTGCGGGTTATGTGTTCGCGAATCCTGTGTTATGGTTAATTGTGGGTTGCTGGCATTGGCATGGATAAAGAACCCCTGTTGCGACGGAACATATTGTGATATGCCCGTTGAACCGGTATGGGTGGTACCGTTATAGGTAAGATATTGCGTTCCATCCCAATAATAAACGGTATTGTCGATGTTGGTTTTCGTGATGTTGGTATTGTCCCAGTCGAATGCCGACGGATAAGCATTTCCAACAAGATTCCATCCGTAATCAAGTTCGGGATCACCACTTAACGAAAGGGTTGGTGAGTAGTCGCCCGTATTTAAATTCCCTGTATATTCCACAATCATGTTACCGGTTGAACCGGAGTTTGACCATGATGCATATCCTTTTCCCGACAGCAACGGGTCGGATGCGTTGGTAATATAAACCCAGTCTTTGGTGCTCTCATCCCAATATTTTACCCACATTCCTGTAAAAGGAGCAGCAGTAGAGTTGGATACCGGAGAAGCAAAATAGTGCCATTGATCTTCTGAAATATACCGTTCAACCGTTATGGTTCCCGAAACGTTGATGGTTCCTTCGTCAATAAATGAGGCAGTGGCCGAGTCATCTGATTTCAGGGTAAAATCTCCTGAAACATTTACGGTTTTACCTGCGTTAATGGTCATTGCCGACATGGGTTTCATAATAAGTTCGTAGGTTTCGCCATCCATATCAACATTTATCATTCCCGAGTCGATAATAGCTTTGCAGATGTTGTAAGGAATACCGTTGGACCATTTTTCGGGGTCTGACCAGTTACCATCACCATTCCAAATGGTTACAATACTTCCGGGTGTTTCCGAAACTTTGTAAAGGCCGGTGGAGGTTCCCATTAATGTTGAACCGTATTCCAAATCGGGAACAAACTCTCCGGGAAGGCCTTCAAACACCAAAGTGGTAGAATTAAAGATGGTATTGGTACGCCACAAATCTCTTCTCGCAGATACCGATACGATATCGGGATCATCAGGATGGATTAATACAGCAGAAAAAGCTCCTTCGGGCATCATGTTGTTGATATAGCTATAGGTGTTACCTCCATCGGTGGATTTGGCAAATGCATAATCCAGATTCTCACCCGAAGCAAAATAGAGTGTATTCACCGTGCCGGGATAAACATCCAAATCGTAAATTGGCATGCTGTCAACGGTTGACCCTGCCATTTGGCTGGTGGGGCCGGTATTTAAATATTCCCAGTTGAGTCCAAAGTCGGTGGATCGCCACAGCTGTCCGTTCACGGTTGGAAAATTATGATCCCAGTAACCGCATCCGATAAAAATTATGGTGTCGGCAGGCCCGTAACCCACAGCAACGCTGTTTCCCTGCTCAAAGGTAACGCCTCCATCAGTGGGGTGCTGCTTTGTCCAGCTGCTGCCACCATCGGTTGACAGCCAAATATTTCCATAATCAAAAAGCAAGCTTGGCCAAACATTGGAACCTGTACCTGTAACAGCCACAATGGTATCGGACGTAATAAATTGCACATCGGTAACCATATAGTCGCGATGCGTACCTGTTCCCCAATCCGATGGGGTTACCTGAGTAAATCCCGTTGGCCCGGTAGTGGTTACATAAAATCCATTGTTGTATCCAACCACAACATGTAAGCTGTCGTTGGGGTCGATGTCCACAGCCGACACGCCACCATCATCGCCAACTCCTGCAATTGGAAAGTCACCATAGGGTGGACGCCATTTATTAACACCCAAAACAGCGTTGTTATGATAGGCGATGGTATATCCAAGGCCGGCTTTGGTAGCCACATAATAAGTGTTGGTACGAAGTTGGGCTATTTTAGAAATGGATACCGCTGCATGTCCTTCGTTATCGGGGTTGGTAAAAGAAGTACCATAATCATAACTCACCTGCGGCCCCTTATTTTTTGAGCAGATAATAATATTTGGATTATAGGGATTGGCGGCAGTGGCATTGTCTTCCATAAAGTGCGCACTCCAGGTACCACCCAAATCGGTTGAATAGTTGCCTCCGGGAAAAGATAACCGTAACCCGTTGCTGACGGGCATCGAGCTGGCCCAATGAGGGCTGTAATCGGCATTTTGCAATGGCCAGTTTGTTCCTCCCGAAGGTGTTATATCGTTCCATGTACCTCCTCCGTTTAACGAACTGAATACTTTTATTGTTTGAATGTTAGGTTCTTTGGTTGATACAA
>WGDP01000148.1 GCA_015493215.1 Bacteroidales bacterium
TGGATAAGTTACTTATTCTTTTATAAATATTGTGCATGTTTAATAGATATTTTGGTTTATTAATTTCTATTTGATTTAATGATTAAAGGATCTTTTTTAGTAGGTCTTTTAAGCTTAGTATTCACTGTTTTATGCCACTGATAATAAAGACCTCCTCCAGTTGCTGTCCAAACCGCTGCTTTTAGCCAAAATGGCGTTTTAGGCCCATTATTGAATCGGTTTTTGTTATCAAAACCACGTACTTCTTTAAATGGAGTTCCTATGCTTTCATGTGTCCCTTTTAAAATTTGATTTAAGACTCTATCTAAAACATATGCTCCAACAATAATAAATGGGATTGCAACATCATCAACAGTAAGAACAACAGTTGCATCATCAGCAACTAGAACAGCACTTAACACAATAGCTCCTGCCATATAAGTATTTTTACCCCCACCAGCTTCACCTTCTGCCATTCTCATTGCCTCGGTACCATTTATGTTTTGAACAGGATTGGCAGTACCCGAAGAACTGGTGTTGGTGTTGTAACTGTAATAATCATCGTAATAGCTTGGGTTGGAAACATAATTATCGGGAGTGGAGTAGCTACTTATGCTATTAAAAAAGCCGGAGTAATCTACTTCTGTGCTGCCGGATGACTCTGAACCTATCATATTGTTAAAAACGGTGCTGTTCATTTCGTATATGGCAAATAATCCGTTGCCGGTGCTAAGGTAGTGAAATTGGTGGAGTATATTCATAATATTAAACCGACTCCCACGCGAGTGCGGAAATAATTTTACTCTTTTTTTTGTCTAAACAAATAATGATTTATCGGTTCAACTTACTATTTTTGTGAGCTGTTTAACAATTAATTAAAAATATATCAATTATGAAAAAATTTTTCTTGTTTACTTTTTCTGTAATCTTTTTATTTTCAACAGGATATCTTTCCGCTTCAAACAGAGCATCTAAAAAAGGAAAGAAAATCAAGCTCAGTAATTTTAAAGAAAAAGCCGGCGACTATGTGGGAAAAACCATTGTGTTGACAGGTATTGTTGATCATGTTTGCGAACACGACGGTAAAAAAATGTTTTTGGTTGATGAAAATTCCGATGCCCGTGTAAAAATTGTTCCCAACGAAAACATGGCCGCTTTTAAGCAGGATATGATTGGCGAAACCGTTGAAGTTACCGGCGTGGTAAAAGAGTTTCGTGTGGATGAAGATTACCTGATTGAAATGGAAGAAAAAATAAAATCCGACTCAAAGGAAGAGTCCGAAATGCACATGGGTGAACACAAAGGTGAAAAAGAAGAACATAGCATGGAAGATCAGATGAAACAGGTGAACAACCTTCGTAAAAAACTTAAAGATTCAGGTAAAGAATATCTTTCCTATTTTTCGGTTGAAGCTGTTTCGTATAAGATTATTAAATAGAAGTTTTTTTTTAATCAAATAATTGTTAAACCATTCTTTTTCATGCCAAAGGTGTGGAAAAGAATCATAATCCGTGTAATTCGTGTAATTCGATGACTTTTATCCACTTCCGAAACTATGGGAGTACACACGAATTGTGGTTTTCCTTAAAGCAAAGGGCATAAAGGAAAACTGTTTAACAAAAATGGTTTTTAATGTAATTTGTACTCTATGACATTTAAATGGCGAAAGTGGAACAGAGCCATCCACCGCGACTTTGGATATTTCTTTTTCGGAATAACCCTGATTTATGCCATTTCGGGCATTGCTTTAAATCATCTTGATGACTGGGATCCGAAATTTATTATTACAACCCGCGAAATTCAAACCGAAAATCTTACAAAGGATATAGATAAAGAGGCTGTTTTAAAATTTTTGGATGCCTATGGCGAAAAGGAAAACTACAAAAAGCACTATTTTCCTTCCAAAGGCAAGTATTTGAAGGTTTTTATAAAAGGTGGAACCGTAACAGTAAATTTATCTACCGGAAAGGGTATCATCGAAAAAACCCGGCGCCGGCCTCTTTTCAGCGAAATGGATTATTTGCATTACAACCCCATTAAATACTGGACATGGTTTGCCGATATTTATGCCGGCGCGTTGATAATTTTGGCCATTGGGGGTATTTTTATTCCTCGTGGTAAATCCGGCCTGAAACGGCGTGGCGTTTGGTTGGTAACGGCCGGTATTGCTATTCCGGTAATATTTTTACTGATTTATTTTTACTAATCATATATCCGGGAGCAGCGGATTTGAAGCAAAAGGAAAATTTTTTGTAAGGCATTAAGTAAAAGACAACCTGCAATAATATTTTTGTGTCTATAAGGATAACAATACTAAAGCAATGTAAAAAAGCGTTGTTTTTGTAATTGAGTGTTACTACCCAAAAAGATATTCGCTGCTGTGAGGAAAACAGGAAATGGATAGAAACAGATTTTAAAATAAAAATCAGAGATAAATATCTTCTGATTTTCAATAGTATATCCTGAATATAAAACTTATGTTTTTGAATACTTGCACTAAAAATCCATTATTATGAAAACTTTATTATTTCTTGTTTTATTGCCCTTTACACTATTGGGGCAGGCAGATTATCAAACAATTTTACCCGATGCGCTGGCATTGTATAAACCACAACAGGCATATAGTGTTTACGACTATTCCGATACAGCTAAATACTTTAGGGGGGTAAAAGTTATCGACACCGTTTATGGTACCGGTTATACAAAGTATAAATTCTTTTACGAGTATCACGATGATAATTATACTACAAATTTTATCACATATAGACCCGATTGTTTTAAAATGAATGCTCAGTGTTGGTTAGGATCGGAAGTAATTTTTTACGACAATGGTTTAAATGTATATTTTAACCGAAACAACGACTCAATTTTTATAAATACAAATGCCGGATTAAACGATAGTTGGATTTTTTATAAATCGGATACCGGGGCTGTTTATACGGCTGTAGTTACTGATACTTCGGAAATGGAATTTCTGGGAATAACAGATCATATTAAAACAGTAACCGTTACCGGAAACGGGCAAAGTTATACGCTTGAACTCAGCCAAAAGCACGGGTTTCTTAAAACAATAAATTTCAGAGATTTTCCGGGATTTGGAGAAAACACCTATCAGGTTTGTGAACATCTTTTAGTTGGCCTGTCAAATCCGGTTTTAGGCATTCAGTTTTTAAGTTTCAACGATTATTTCGATTTTAATGTTGGCGACGAATTCCACTTCAGTTTTTACATTTGGACCGGACCAGGATACTACTCGGGTTATAAAACTAAAAAGATTTTATCAAAGCAAATTAACGGTCAATATGGTTTAGAATACACTTATGAACGTTATGAGTGGGGGAATATTAACAGTCCTGATGGAGGGTATGTTTTTTATCACGATACCATAACACAAGATTACCACAATCATTTTGAGAATGATAGCATTATGCCTTTTGAAAATTATTCCGGGGAGGAGTTTCCTCAAAGGTATTTGCTTTCAAACGACAGATATAATGGAAGATTGTTAAAAACATTTGGTGCCAGTTTACTTAGAAAACAAGACAGTTGCTATATATTATACTTTGAAGGTATCGGTGAAACCCGTTGGATTCAGGGGGTAGATTACAGCTTCAGATCAAACGGAGGAGAAAGCGGATGGAGCGAAACATTGGTATATTTTAAAAAAGGGGATGAAACCTGGGGAGTAAAGTTAAATCCTCCGATATCGGTAGAGGAGTTTAATGCTCCGGATGCAATAAAAGTGTATCCGAATCCGGCAACCGATTTTTTAAACATCACTTGCAAAAACCCGGCAGACATTGAAAATGTAGTTGCTTTTGATATTAATGGCATTAAAATAAGGTTAAATCCTGTTAATACCAGCCAAAACAATTTGTTGCTTGATATCAGAAATCTGAAAAAGGGGCTTTATGTAATTCAGGTCAATTATAAAAATATGCAATCGGAACGGATGAAGATAATGAAAGAATGATTTGGCTTAAAACCTGAGCAAGCTTCTTTCCACAATTTCACAATCTGATTTAATTTATTGTAAATTGCGGCCTTTTATGAAAAGGAGCACATTTTTATCAGTTTTTTTATTGCTGTTAACCGGAAACCTGTTTTCGCAAACATTGTTTGTGGACAGTTTACTTAATGATGTCCGGCAACAAACCAACGATACAGCCAGGCTTATCGATTTTAAAAAACTGTCAAAATATTATGTAACTAAAAATATTGATTCGGCCATTTACTATGCCGAAAAAATGAAAACGCTGGCCTTTCAAAAAAATTTACCTTTCTATATTTCTGATTCATACGATTTGTATTGTAACATTTATGAGCAAACAGGCAATTTGGAAAAATGCATTATCAACAACGATTCGGCCATCTATTATTCCAACTTAATTAACGACGACGTAGGGGTAATTTTTTTCACCAACAACAAAGCGGGTATTTACATTAAAATGGGCAGGTATTTTGAAGCGTTACAAACTTTTGAAGAGGTAAAAAAGATTGCTGAAAAAATTAATGACCCGCCCAGTATTGTTGCGGCGCTTAACAACATGGGCGTTGTGTATTATTATCTTGGCGACGATAAGGTTGCCCTCGATTATTTTATTCAGGCCTATCAACTGCGCCTTAAAAACAATTTGACAAAAAAGCTGGCCTACTCGTTAAACAACATTGGCGCTATATATTCAAAGTATGGCAACTATACCGAAGCGGTTGAATATCACAAAAAAGCGATGCAAACAGCCATTAAACAAAATGATGACTATAATTTTTTGGTGGCATTAATTAATTTGGGAACCGATTACGATTTTTTGGCCGATTATAAACAATCGTTGGAATACTACAACAAAGCCTTGCAGGAAGCTAAAAAACAGGGTGATAAAACATTTCAGTCGCATGCTTTGGAACGGATGAGTGCCGTGTATATCAAGCAAAACAACTATAAAAAAGCCAAACCGTTACTGATTGAAGCCTATAAAATTTCAAAAGAAAACGGAAACAAGTACGATTTTTCATCGTTTTCAAACTCGCTGGGAATGATCTATCTGAAAGAAAAAAACTATCCAAAAGCATACGACTTATTTTCTGAGGCACTTGCTGTTGCTAAAGAGATAAGCGCAAGTAAACTGGAGGTTGATATTTATAAATCGTTAACCGCCTATTATTATTCGGTCAACAATTCAAAGGAGGCTTTCAGGTATCAAAGTATTTACGATCAAAAACGCGACTCATTATACAAAGCCGAAACCGACCTTAAAATAGCGAATTTGAAAAGCCGTTTTGAGTTGAATCAAAAAATGAAAGAGCTTGAATTAAAAGATGTGGAGCTGTCAACCTCCAAAAAAATAAGTAACGAACGATTGCAAATAATTTATATTGTCGGCTTTGCCGGAGTTGTGTTGTTAGTGTTGATTATTTTTATTTTCCTGTTGTATAAAAAAATTAAGTATAAAAATCAAATCATCCGCCAAAGCGAGGAGCAGGTTAAAAAACTATTGGAACACGAAAAAGAGCTTGGAAAACTGAAAACACAATTAATTTCCACCGTAAGTCATGAGTTCCGGACACCCATGGCCATCATATCGTCCAACGCCCAGCTTTTACGCGATTACGACAGTAGTATGGATGAAAAAATGAGAAAAGAAACCCTGCAATATATTTCAACCGGTGTTGAAAACATGACCTCCATGATGCAAAATTTTGAAGTGCTCGATAAAAACACCATTCTTGAATTTAATCCCGAAGAAACAAATGTTGTAGACCTGCTGACAACCATTGCAAACGGGTTGCAATCAATTCCGATTTATAATAACCGGATAAAAACAGTTAACCGGTTAAGCATTACCAAGGCCGTGATAGATAAAGGATTGGTAACTCATATAGTACGTAACTTACTGGTAAATGCGCTTAAGTTTTCGGGTGATAAAACGGTTAATTTTACTTTTGAAAACAGCGAACACGAAATAATAATTTTTGTGGAGGACAAGGGAATAGGAATGGCACAGGAAGACGCCGAAAGAATTTTTGATAACTTTTATCGTGGTTCCAATGCCGAAAACATAAAAGGAACCGGCGTAGGTATGTCGGTTGTAAAACGTTGTGTTAATTTGCACGGCGGTAAAATATCGTTGGAAAGTAAATTAAACGCAGGAACAAAAATCAGGGTGGTTTTGCCTTTTGGAAGAATTAATGAACTTGTTTAAAGTTAACCTTATGATAATGAGCGTCAAATATTATAAACCAGAAAATGAATCCCACTATTCCCCTCCTTGGAGGGGATTAAGGGGTGGGTTATTCCCCTCCTCGGAGGGGTTAGGGGTGGGTTAAAAAAAGATATTCACTTTTCTGGTTTACAC
>WGDP01000149.1 GCA_015493215.1 Bacteroidales bacterium
ATAAATTTTTCTTCCTTAATCTTAGCAGGTTTTTCTTTACAAAACTCAAGATTAACGCGGTTTGGCTGAAAACAGGGCTTCGGGAAAATAAACAGCTTTTTATTTAAAAACAGGTTGTGTTCAGATGCTGTTTCAACAAATATCCTGCTCTCAATATAGGGTAATACAACTGCAAGCCGTCCATTTGCATTCAGGAGTTTGGAGGCACCATGGCATAAATCGTCGTAGGAAAGGGTGTCGGTATGCCGTGCCTTGTTTTTTTGCAGGTTTTCCGATTTCATGTCGTTTATAAAAAAAGGCGGGTTGCTTACTATTAAATCGTAAGTACGATTTGTTTGCGAAGCAAAAGTTGTAAGTCCCTGATTAAAAACCCTTAACCTTTTACTGAAAGGAGAAGCTGAAAAGTTTTGTCCGGCCTCTTCACACGAGTCAGGGTCTATGTCAATGGCATCCACTTTTGCATTGGTTCGTAAGGCCATCATCAAGGCAATAATTCCCGATCCGGTACCCACATCCAAAATATTTTTTACGTCACCGGGTTCAATCCATGCCGAGAGCAACACGGCATCGGTACCTACTTTCATGGTTGAGCGGTGATGAAACAATGAAAATTGTTTAAAATGAAAGGGTTTTTGCTTATCAGATTCTTTCATCTTTAAGCGTTGAGGTAAATTTCAATAAGCCCTTCCGGTGCTTTTACATGAATTGTTTTTTTGTTGCGGTCAACTTTTGTGATGATGTCATCATTAACAGGAATAAGTACCTCTTTTTCTTTATGAAAAACCTGCATCACCGATTGATTGGGGTAGTCGAAAATTTCTTTTAGCAAACCAATCTCTCCAAACTGCTCATCAACAATTGTAAAGCCCTCCACTTCGTGATAATAAAACTGATTGCCGCTTAGTTTGGGAAGTAACGAAAGCGGCAGAAACAGTTCCGCTTTTACCAATGCGCCTGCTTTTTCGATGTCGTTTATGCCCTCAAAGGAAAGGATAGCTTTATTGTTGAGGATTTTAATGCTTTCGATAAAATGGGGAATGAGGGCGTTGTTGATATCCAAAAAAACCATGTCAAGCGATTGGTACTCCAGGGGATTATCCACATCAAGAAAAGCGGTAACGTTGCCATTGTTGCCATGGATTTTGGTTATCATGCCCAAATAAAAGTAGTCATCAGTATGATTCATAAGCCATTTTTATTTGATGCAAAAATACAAAAAGCGGTAACTAAACAGTCGAATCTGAACAAAATCAGATTAGCCGGGTAACAACAGATGCTTATTTAATCATCAAACAGGCTTTCGGCGTAATTGTCAGCCCAGGCGGCAATGGCTTCTCTGTCTTTTTCAGAGAGTTTGCTTCCGCTATGGAGATAGGTGTATATTTCCATGGGCATTTCTCCCTCGGTAACTTCATCGTTAATATTGTCGAGGTACTTGGCTTTTTTTACTTTCGACAGATTATTCCAAATGGAAAAATTAAGTTTCCGTCGGCCTTCACGCGTGTCGCGGCTAACTAAAAATGAAACGGGAGCAACATACGAATACCATGGATAGTTTGTTTCGTTTGAGTGACAATCGTAACAAGAGGTTTTTAATTTTTGGGCAATGTCAGCAGGCACATTGGCAGTTGCAATCAGGTCATCTTTGTTTTTTTTAACAACTACCGGCAGGTTAGCAGGAATAAACTGGATAATAACAAATGCCGCAAAAAGGGCAACAAGAATCTTGTTCATAATCAATTAATTTTACTTAACTGACAAAGATAATATTTATTCTCCTGCAATTTTAGAAATTAACCCGTTTGACCAGTCAGAAAGGGTTTTAACCTCTTCGGCGGTTAACTTTAAGTCGGGATATTTTTTAATTGCTTTTTTGGGAGGCATATCGCCTTCGGTAACCGTTTCGGCAATATTATCCAGTTTTCCAAGCAGCTTGTGGGTTTTTAAATGAGCCATTTTATCAAATTTCAGCTTCATTTTTGCCTTTAAATTTTTCGATTTAGTGTTGTGACAATCAAAGCATTTGTTATCAATGATGGCCTGAACATTTTCGGGAACTACATATTTTTCGTTTCCCGGAATGGTATTGTTTACAATATCCTCGGTAGCAGAAATGCTAACAAAGATGGCTGCTGTAAAAAGCATGGCTGATAAAAGAATTATTTTTTTCATAGTATTAAAGTTTTTTATCTTTATTTTGTACAAAGATAGTAATTATTTAGAATAATTATTAATAATATATAAAATTAATGTTGTCACTTAAAGAGTTATTGGATAGCAGGGTTGAAAAATACAATCATCCCGGATTTATAATTACCGATCCAATTAGTATTCCACATCGGTTTACCAATAAAAACGATATAGAGATTGCAGGTTTTCTTACTGCGTTAATTTCATGGGGTAACCGGAAAGCAATATTAAAAAGTTCAATTCGAATGGTTGAGCTGATGGGGAATGAACCGGGGAACTTTATCAGTAACGCATCTGAAGAAGAATTTAAACTGTTGGAAAACTTTGTGTACCGAACTTTTAATGGCGACGACCTGTTATTTCTGGTTTATGCCTTACGTAATTTGTATCGGACTAAAGGCGGCCTTGAACAAGTGGCCAACGATTATTATCAAAAAAACAACCAAATAAAAGATGTGATAACAGGTTTGCGTATGGAGTTGTTAAAAACCAATCATTTATTGCGCTCCGAAAAGCATTTGGCAAATCCTTTAAAGGGTTCGGCAGCCAAACGAATTAACATGTTTTTGCGCTGGATGGTAAGACGTGATAACAATGGGGTTGACTTCGGGCTTTGGCAACAAATATCACCTGCTTCTTTAATGTGTCCGTTGGATGTGCATTCGGGTGCCACCGCACGCAAACTGGGCTTGCTGACCCGAAAGCAAAACGACTGGAAGGCTGTTGAAGAACTTACTGCCGGTTTAAGGAAGTTAGATGCCTCCGATCCGGTAAAATATGATATCGCCCTTTTTGGAATGGGTGTTTTTGAAGGTTTCAATCAGCAACATTGATGCTTTAACAACTCTCAATTGATGTTGATTGGTAAAAAAAGTTTAGTTTCGTAATAAAATCATAAAATGGAAAACAGAATGGGTTTTCGACAAAGGCTTCACGAAATAATATTCGAAGCCGATACGCCCGCAGGCAAAGCGTTTGATGTTGTTTTGTTAATCGCAATCCTGCTCAGCGTAGTTGTGGTAATTTTAAGCAGTGAGCCTTCGTTAAGCGATGAATACGGACAGTTGTTTTATTACACCGAGTGGGTGCTAACCATTTTATTTACTGCTGAATATTTTCTTCGTATCTATTCGGTTGACAAACCTTTGCGGTATATTTTCAGCTTTTTTGGCATCATCGATTTTATTGCTGTTGTTCCAACCTATCTGGCGCTGTTTTTTGCCGGGTCGCATGTGCTGGTGATTATACGTGTACTCCGAATGCTTCGGATTTTCAGAGTGTTAAAGTTGGCACGCTATGTTAAAGCAGCCAACACCTTAACGAGTGCGTTAAAAAACAGCAGAGCTAAAATTATTGTTTTTTTGGAGGCTGTGGTTGCCATTGTAATTATTGTAGGCTCACTCATGTATATCGTTGAAGGCCCCGAACACGGTTTTACCAGCATTCTGGTTTCCATTTATTGGGCTATTGTAACCATTACCACGGTGGGTTATGGCGACATTGCCCCTCAAACGGTTTTAGGACAAAGTATTGCAGCACTTTTAATGATTGTTGGCTATGCTATTATTGCCGTACCTACCGGAATAATAACAGCCGAAGTGCACAATGCCAATAAAAAAACCAACCTGAATACACAGGTTTGTCAGAATTGTATGTTTGATCAACATGACGATGATGCTGTTTATTGTAAAAAATGTGGAGCAAAGCTGGATTGATTTCCGGCTTAATAAAATTAGGTATGAGTCCGGCTCAGTTATTTAAAAATAAAAATTCAAACCAAAGCTGGGCATAAAGGGCAACTGGTAAACTATCTCTCCGGAAACCAAATCGACATAAAAAATATTTTTTCGGTTGTAAACATTAATAATGCTTAAATCAACAACCAGTTTACTGTTTTTACTGAAAAAGAAATTACGTTTAACATCAATATCCAGTCTGTGATAAACGGGAAGCCGTCCGCCATACAGTTCACCATAAATTAATCCAAGTTGTCCGTTTTCGGTGTTTACATTGGTATTTACTCCGCCGGGCATGGTCAGGTGTTCGTAAAAACCCTGCACCTGAGTAAAGGGAAATCCCGTTCCAAGGTTCCAACGCGCATTCAGTTCCCACTGTTTTTTGGAGCCGGTAACATACGAAAAAACAAAGTTAACATTGTGCCTGCGATCAAAGTGAGGAGTGTAGCTAACCATTTCACCTTTGTCGTTTTCAAACAGCCGGTGAACATATCCCAACGAATATACAAACCAAACATTCACCTTTCGGTAATCGTATTTTAACAGGAAGTCGAGGCCGTAAGCATTTCCTTTTTCCAGAATATAGTCTTTGGTTTGCAAGTCGGTAGCACCGGGAGGGGCACTGTTTGCATTGTATATTTTTTGCCGGTTGATGTTGGTCAGTTGAGGAAAGTACTTGTAATAACCTTCCAAATTAAGGTTGATGTGTTTGCCAATGTCGAATTCAGCACCAAGAATGGCGTGATCGGCTTTTTGAAGTTTTGAAGCAACGGGTTTGCCATCAAAATTTGAAGGAATGTTTTCGGGGCTGGTTAAAAAGCCGTAAAAAAGGTTTACAACATCGCGGTCGGAGCTGGCAGCCACAAAGTTTTGTGAGTACATACCACCTGCAAACTTAAGCCTGAAATGTTCGGTGGCATTGTACTTAATGGATAGGCGTGGCTCGGGCGACACTTCCGACATGGAGGCATACCATTCGACTCTAAATCCGGGTTCGATGATAAATTTTCCAAGCGTGGTTTTATATTTAATATAGGCTCCCAACTGTGTTGAATTTTCTATTTCGCTGATAGATATGTCGTTGGCACCCTGAAAAGAGTAGTCGGTTCTATATCCCTGAACCTCTACGCCATATTTCATTTCGTTTTTTCCGAAGAAGTAGGTAAAGTCGATTTTTCCGTTAAATCCTCCGATAAAGCTGCTTCTCGGCGACAATGCCGATGAATTAATCCGGCTTTCGTATTCCGAATAGGCAAAAAGTCCTTCAATAAGAATGGGTGACCTACCGGGGATGACCACAAAATTTCCACCGGCACCCCACGAATTCCATCCGAAATCGGAAATGGATTTATACTGAAGTACATTGTCTTTGTAATTAAACCCAAAAAGGCTGACTTTACTTCCGTTTGATCCGTTCAGGGTCATTTTGCCATATAAGTCAGTATAATTAAATGGAAGGCCGTCTTTGTTGATGTACTCGTAAAAAACTTTTGAACTTTGAGCGAGGTAGGAATTTTTTGCCGACAAAATAAGTGTTAAGCTGGTTTTGTTATCATCGGTGGCCTTAATAACAGGGCCTTCAAGCAGTACGCGTGCCCCAAAGCTGCTGGCGCCAACAGCACCCGAAATTCTATGTTTGTTCCCGTCTTTATATGTAATATCCATGATTGAGGATATTCTGCCACCGTAATTGGAATTGTATCCTCCGGTGTAGATGTCGGCATTTCGGATAAGGTCGGTTTCAAATACCGAAAACAGCCCGATGGAGTGGAACGGATTGTAAATGGTCATACCATCGAGAATAACCTTGTTTTGAATGGGTGAGCCGCCACGAATGTAAAACTGCCCTCCCTGGTCGCCGGTAAAAACAACACCGGGAACCACTTGCAGGTACTGTGCAATGTCAGCCTGTCCGCCAACACTGGGTATTTGCTTAATAGATTTGGGTGCAATGCTTACCACCGATGTTTTTGTTTGCGTGCGCGAAGCCTGTCTTTCGGCATTTACCTCCACCGTTTGCAGCTGAACCGAAGATGCTTTTAAATGATAGTTGTGGGTTAAAATATCGCCATTAACAAGTTTAACGTTGCTGCGGATAGTGTCGAAACCGAGATAAGTAATTACCAGTGTATAGTTTCCCGGAGGAACCTGCGAAATAAGGAAATATCCGTTAATATCGGTAGATGCACCATAGGTAGTACCGTCGAGATAGACGTTGCAAAACATGGCCGGCTCGCCGGTTTCGGTTTCGTAAACAAATCCTCTGACCGCTGCGTTGTTTGATGTTTGAGCAAAACCAACGTTTGCAAGGAGCATAAAAGTAAAAATAAAAACAGCAAATTTAACTTTTCCCATAATGGTAATTCTTTTCAATCAGTACATTGCAACAATGACAACAAACCTTTAAATAAAGGTGCAAGGTAGCAAAAACAAATGTTGGAAAAACAGGGAAAGTGAATTAATTTACCATCTCACAGTTGCAAACTGTGAGATATAACAACTTAATACAGCTCCCGCTCACAGTTACAAACTGTGAGCGAGAGTAACTTATTTAGCCCACTTACAGCTCACAGTTTGCAACTGTGAGCTATGAACTGTAAGCCGTATATTATTGTTACCAAGCTATTTCTTGGTGTTGTAGAATGCTTTTCCGGTGGCAATCAGGCCAATAAACACAAAAATTGCGAAGGTAAAGCTGCTAAAGGCCAGTTGCATACCTCCCGAAATGATGTGTCCGCTGGTACATCCGCCGGCCATACGTGCACCAAATATCAAAATAAACCCGCCAATAAATGCCCAAACGGCTCTTGATGATGCGGAATTGTTTTTGTATTTTTTCCAGTTATCGTGTACCATCGTAATTTTAAAATCACCTTTTATTAACGAGCCGGCCAAGGCGGCAACCATGGCTCCCAGCAAAAAGATGGCTTCCCATGAACCGGGCGTGCTTATTTTCTGAAAATAGCCATTGTTAGTTAGTCCGCTAATGCTGTCGGCCAGCCAGGGGTAACTTGTGGAAGCTCCTATGGGCCGGTTGGTGGTGGCCGTCAGGAAAACAATAACATCAAGAACGGCAAGGGCAACCCCGGCAACTATCCACTTTTTATCGACTGCCTTTTCTTTAATATGGATGTAAAAAGCTGCATAAATTATCAACATGCCAATAACGATTACCATAACGTAATAGATAAATGAAAAACTTCCTGTTATTGAATACAACGAAAGTTTTCCGAGGTTTGGGCCGAGTATGGTTTTTATGGAAGGCAGTAACAATGTAAAAACAATACCACCTGTCAGTCCTCCCACTATTCCAACCAGAGCATCCATCGATCCTTCGCCAAGCGATACCGCTAACGTGCCCGGGCAGTACCCTAAAATAGCCATGCCTGCTCCAAATATTAAACCGCCTAAAATAAGACCCCCTACAACAAACGGTTTAATGTGAAAATGTGACAATCCTAAACCTGTAGTTATACTAAACAGGATGGCTCCCACCCCAATGGTAACCAAAATGGCTTTTACCACAGTGTTGTTTTTTAATATTGCCTGACCGCTGATGGTGTTGTATCTGTTTAGCTTTGCATATTGAAGAATAAGTCCGAAAATAGCACCAAACACAAAAATTAAAATTGTAGTTCCCATAATAATTCAGTTTTGTAAATTTTATATAATCGATTAATAATTTTACAAAGATAGGGTGAAATCTAAGACTCGAATCAATAAAAATAGTTATCAGTAATAACTAAAAGTTATAATTAAGTGCAAACCGGATAAACAAATCTACCAAAGGGTTGGTGTTGCCTTTATCGACGATAAAATTAAAGTTCCGAACCATCTCCAATTCAGTTATATCAATAATAGATAGTTCGTTACGGCTCAATTCGTTGTAGATACTTTGGATGGATAAAAATGCCACACTGTTTGAATTAAGAATGTAGTTTTTAATGCCCTCGGTGCTGCCAAAATGCATTTCTACATTAAAGTCTGCAATGGAGTAGTTCAATCTCTTTAAAAAATACTCAATAACCTCGAGTGTTCCTGAGCCTTTTTCACGCAAAAGCAGGGGGTGCGACCGGAGTTCCGTAAGTGAAATTTCTCCCTTTTTGGCAAGCGGATGAG